>JBDHWF010000016.1:0-44904 GCA_039810045.1 Chloroflexia bacterium | reverse complement strand
TCCATCAGATCCTGCAATCGTTAGAAGGTGAAGATCTCCTGTGCGCGCTCCAGCGAAGCAGCAAGGCGGTCAATATCATCGGTCGTATTGTAGAGATACAACGAGGCCCGCGCAGTCGCGTGAATCCCTAATCGCTCCATCAATGGCTGGCAGCAATGATGCCCCGCCCGAACGCAAACGCCATCCTCATCAAGAATCGAGGCCAGATCATGTGGATGGATCTCGTCCAGCGTCACCGACAAGACCCCGATGCGGTCAACATTATCGGCAGGGCCATAGATTTTCAGACCTTCAACCTGGCCTAGCCGTTGCAGAGCATACTCCGTCAGGGCTTCCTCGTGCGCCTGAATTGCGGACAACCCGACAGTGTTCAGATAATCAACCGCCGCACCCAGGCCAATCGCATCGCCAACACTCGGCGTACCAGCCTCAAACTTTGCTGGCAAATCCGCATAGGTTGACGAAGAAAGCGTCACCCGGCGGATCATTGAGCCACCACCCATAAAGGGGGGCATTGCCTCCAAAATCTCGCGACGCCCCCACAACGCTCCGCTCCCCATCGGCCCCAGCATCTTGTGCCCAGAGAAAGCCAGAAAGTCACAGCCAAGGTCACGCACGTTCGTTGGCAGATGCGGCACACTCTGCGCCCCATCGACCAACACAAGCGCGCCCGCAGTATGCGCCCGCTCGCAGATCTCAGCTACTGGATTGACGGTGCCCAACGTATTGGAGATGTGCGTCAGGGCTACCAGCTTCACCTTGCCTGGATTACTGGCGAGCAACGTATCAAATGTGGCGAGATCCAGGCGACCTTCATCAGTGAGCGGGATCGCTGCAATCGTGGCCCCGCGCTCCTGCGCCAGCATCTGCCACGGCACCAGATTGGAGTGATGCTCCATCTCGGTCACGATAATCAGATCACCAGCGGCAACGTTCGTACGGCCCCAGGCGTAAGCTACCAGATTGATCCCTTCGGTGGTGCCACGCGTAAAAATCACCTCGCGATCATCAGTCGCGCCAATAAACTGGGCTACTTTGTGGCGGGCAGCTTCATACTCGGCGGTTGCTCGTTCGCTCAACTGGTAGATCCCGCGATGCACGTTAGCGTTTGTTTCGCGGTAGTAGGTGTCGAGCGCCCGCACCACTGCTTCGGGCTTCTGGGAGGTTGCGCCACTATCGAGGTAGGTCAGTGGATGTCCATTGACCGTCTGGGCCAGAATCGGAAAATCAGTCCGAATCGCAGGATCGAGAAAGGCAGAAACCTGTGGAGTCATCGTCAGCCTCCAGTCAACCGCTAGGATGCTGGGTGAACAGCAGGCCGCTGTTCACCCAGTCCGTGATCCTAGATTGCGTAATCTTCCTTGTTCCGTGGGGGCAACCCCATCTTCGCTTGGATCGCGTCAGAAAGGCGATCGCGCACTTCTTCCAGCGGAATCCGCTGCACGATCTCATCGAGGAAGCCCTCAACAATCACGCGCTCAGCTTCTTCGCGGGTCAGGCCCCGGCTGCGGAGATAAAACAGATACTCGGGCTCAACCTGCCCCATGGTCGCGCCGTGGGTACAACGCACATCGTTCGCGCCAATTTCCAGCTTCGGCATTGAGTCCACGCGGGCCTTATCAGAGAGCAGCAAGTTTCGGTTTGCCTGATACGCATTCGTCTTCTGCGCCCCCGGTTCTACCTTGATCATCCCGGAGAAAACCTGCCGCGCCCGGTCACGCAACGCGCCTTTGAACAGGAGATCGCTGGTCGTGTTCGGCTTCACATGATCCTGGATGGTGTGTTGATCGAAATGCTGCGTGCCATCGCCGAAGTAAATTCCCAGCATCTCACTGGTCGCGCCTTCACCACGCAACGAACTTTCCACGTTCGTCTTCGTCAGTTTCGAACCAAGGAGGATGGTCAGCGAATTGGTGGTGCTGTCGCGCTCGGCGATCAGCCGCTGGGTATTGAAGTGCCAGACGTGCCGCCCCCAGTCCTGCACATTGAAGTAGCGCAGGTGGGCATTCTTGCCAGTATAAAGCTCGACCGCGCCATTCGAGAAACCCTGCCCGCTCTCGGCTGTCGGCGAGATAAACTCGTCGATCAGGACGGCATGGGCCTCATCCTCCAACACGATCAGCGTATGCGCGAAGATCGCTGGAGCATTGGCATCAGCAAAGACGCGAGTTTGGAACGGGGTATCAAAGACAACGCCGCGTGGCACGTAGAGGAAAGTGCCACCGCTCCAAAATGCCCCATGCAAGGCACTGAACTTATCATGCTCTGGGCTGACCGCGTCGGCCATGAAATATCGCTTAACCAGATCAGGGTGCTGCCGCACTGCTTCGTCTAAGCCCATGAAAATAATGCCGAGTTTCTCCGCTTCGGCACTGATCGTGTGGTAGACAATCCCTGAGTTGTGCTGCACCAACAGGCCGGCCCGACCTTCTTCACCCAGGCCCGCCCGTACGTCAGCAGGCAATGACGCCAAATCCGCCTGTGGCATCGCGCCTGCCCCAAACGGCTGAACCTGATCGAGTTTCAGGGCACGAATGCTGGTGCGTCGCCATTCCTCGTCTTTTGCGGTTGGCATCGGGGTTGCTTCATACACCTCCCACGACCGCAGCCGCGCCTCGCGCACCCAATCAGGCTCGCCCTTCGCCGCTGATAAGGCCTCGACCGCCTCACGCGTAAAGCCTCGCGCCTGCGTATCGACTGGCCGCTCCATTGTTGTACTCATTGTTGCTCCTCATCCCAATTGCAAATCGTATCGCGCATCAGGCACTGGCGTCAGAAGGGGCGGGGCTCCAAGGAGTTCCCGCCCCTGTTATCACCACCAGCGGCAGCGACAACGCCACGGGCTCGTATCGCGCCAAACGCATTCGCCTGCTGACGAACAGTTAGCCGACGCTCCCGGCCATTTCCAGTTGAATCAAGCGATTCAGTTCGACGGCATATTCCAGCGGTAATTCTTTGGCGATTGGCTCAATGAACCCACTGACAATCATACTCATCGCTTCATCTTCGCTCAGACCACGGCTCTGCAAGTAGAAGAGCTGTTCCTCACCGACCTTCGAGACTGACGCTTCGTGACCGATCGTCACGTTGTCTTCCTCAATCTCCATGTAGGGGTACGTGTCAGTGCGCGATTCTTCATTCAGCAACAGCGCATCACAGACAACGCTCGACTTCACATTCGTCGCCCCAGGATGGACTTTCACCAGCCCGCGATATGAGGACCGCCCAGCACCCTTCGAGATCGACTTCGAAGTCACCGTTGAGGAGGTATTGCCAGCGACGTGAACCATCTTTGCACCAGCATCCTGATGCTGCCCATCAGCGGCATAGGCGATGGAGAGGACTTCACCCTTCGCGCCTGGCTCCATCAGCCAGACAGCGGGATACTTCATCGTCAGGCGCGAACCAAGATTGCCATCGACCCATTCCATCGTCGCATCTTTGTATGCGGCAGCGCGCTTGGTAACGAGGTTGAAGACATTTTTCGACCAGTTCTGAATTGTCGTGTAGCGGCAGCGAGCGCCTTCTTGCACGATGATTTCAACTACAGCGGAATGCAACGACTCTGAGCCGTAGGTTGGGGCCGTGCAGCCTTCAACATAATGCACATATGAGCCAGGGGCGCAGATGATCAGGGTGCGCTCAAACTGCCCCATATTCTCCGCATTAATGCGGAAGTAGGCCTGCAGCGGCACGTCAACATGGACGCCCTCTGGCACATAGACGAACGAACCGCCCGACCAGACCGCCGAGTTGAGCGCGGCGAACTTGTTGTCGTTTGGTGGAATGATCGTGCCGAAATATTGCTTGACCAGGTCAGGATACTCGCGCAATGCCGTATCGGTATCGCAGAAGATCACACCCTTCGCCTGCAAGTCTTCGCGTAGCGAGTGGTAAACGACTTCGCTCTCATACTGTGCGCCAACACCAGCAAGGTGCTTGCGCTCGGCTTCGGGAATCCCGATCTTTTCGAACGTGTCCTTGATATACTCTGGCACTTCGTCCCAGGTACGCCCTTGCTTCTCTGCTGGCTTGATGTAGTAGAAGATATTGTCGAAGTCAATCTCTTCCAGCGCTCCGGCACCGCCCCAAGTGGGCATTGGCCGCTTGACGAAATAATCGTACGCCTTCAGTCGGAACTCGCGCATCCACTCCGGCTCATCCTTCATCGCCGAGATCTGCTCAACAATCTCTCGCGAGAGGCCACGTTGCGCCTTAAATGCGTAGTCCTCTTTATCAGAGAAACTAAAATTGTAATCGGTAGTCAGAACGATATCGTTCTCGGTGGTGCTCATCTTGCCTCCACTCAGTGGAAAGTCATCCCACAGATGACCTTGCGCACAAAATTATTGCTCGGTCTTCTGCCCAGTCAGTGAACGGGTGATCGTAATGCCCGCAGCCCCACCAACTCTTGCAGCAGTCTCTTCTTCCGTTTCGTCACCAACCATCACTTCGTTCGGAGCGTAGGTCTGGCGCAACCAATCGTAGCCCTTCACATCAAGTTCCTCGGCCAGTTCCGGGCCACCATTGGCGACAATCCGACCGTTCATCATGATATGCACAAACTGTGGTTTGATATAGTTCAGCAACCGCTGATAGTGCGTAATTACCAATGCGCCGAGATCGCCGCTCAGTTGGGAGTTGACCCCTTCGGCGACAGTACGCAAGGCGTCGATATCCAAACCAGAGTCGGTCTCATCCATAATGGCGAACTTCGGCTCTAGCATCGCCATCTGCAAGATTTCCATCCGCTTCTTCTCGCCACCAGAGAACCCTTCGTTCAGGTAGCGACCCATAAATGAGCGGTCCATCCGCAAATCGCTCATCTTGCTTGTGAGCCGCTTGCGGAACTCGGCCACGGGCGGAGCCTTGTATTCAGCATCAGGATTCGCCTGCATAAAGCGCGACTGTTGCACTTTGTTGTAACTCTGGCGAAGGAAGTTGGCAACATTCACACCAGGGATCGAAGTAGGATACTGGAAAGCGAGGAACAGGCCCCGATGGGCGCGTTCGTCTGGCTCAAGTTCCAGGATATTTTCCCCATCGAGCAGCACTTCGCCTTCAGTCACTTCGTAGTTCGGGTGCCCAGCAAGGACGTAAGCCAACGTACTCTTCCCAGAGCCGTTCAACCCCATCAACGCGTGGACTTCACCCTGATTGATCGTGAGGTCTACACCACGCAGGATCTCGCGGTCGTCAACGGATGCGTGTAGATTCTTAATCTCCAACGAGGCCAATGTACTGCTCCTCCTTCACTGTCGTCACACGGAACCAGTATTCAACAGCATCGACTATTAATACAGCTACCATCACTCCGCACGCAGGCGAGGCTAGAGCGAAGTAGCCACCACAGACTTTCGCAACTAAATTATCTCATAATACCGAAGACTGGGCAAGCACCGCCTGCTCTGCCGCGGCCTGACAGACAGCACAACGGCCCCGAAATTCCACCTGTGGGCGAACATCATGATAGCCAATTGACCCACCAATGGTCATTGCTGCCGAAGCCAGAAACTCGGGGTCGCCAAGCGGGCCTTCTAATACGAGGTCAGTGACCGCCCCGCAACTCTCACAAATCAGGTGCGGGTGGGGGCGCGGGTCGCGCCCATCGTAACGGTGACTCTCGCCAACGCTCAATTCAAGGACTTCGCCAATCCCCTTTAACATATCAATGGTCTTGTAGATAGTGGCGAGACTGGTGGTTGGGTAATCTGCACGCACCCGATCATAGACCTGCTCGACCGTTGGATGGCCTGAATCATCGGCTAATACGCGCAATACAGCCATTCGTTGCGGTGTCAGCCGAAAACCATCCTGACGCAAACGTGCAATTAAATGGTCATAACGGAGCGTGACCATTTTCTACCCTTCCTATCCTTTCCGAACATCCCGCTATTAGCTGAGAATCGTTCTTATCTATTACTCCTCTAAGGATAGCAAACAATCCTCCCGCACGCAAGCCAAAATTCGCTCATACGAACTATCTTTTTGCACATAGACTACTGTAGACAGTATGGGCAGGGCCACGTGAGGACAATCCAGGGAGAACGCCACTAGCCAGCGCAGATAACTGTCACCATAAGCCGATCGACCGCCGTTATCGTTCGATGGGCAATCGCCCTCCTTGACGCCTCTTCTACCCCGGTGCTACGCTTCGGCGGCACTGCTCAGCGTTTTTTCAGGCTCCTTCCTGGAGGGGGCCACCAGCCCACGAAGAGTTGCATGGGTCCGGCGTCAGCCACCAGCCCAACCAGGCCACCCAAACGCCCTGCCGCACGGCGGGTTAGACGGCGGCGACAGCGATGGCAGTTCCCCCGGCCAACCACGGCACAGTGGCGCGAAGGGCTCTGTGTCACTGTCCTATATGCTATCGCCACCTTCATAATGCTCTGGCCCTACTCGATCCATCTTGCGGACTCCACCGCACCAACTGGCGACCCGATCCTGAATATTTACGTCGCCCGCTGGGTGCAGCACGCCCTCGTTACTGATCCACGTACGCTGTACGACGCCAATACTTTTTATCCCCTGGAACATACCCTCGCCTACACCGATTCTGACGTACCCATGGCGTTGCTGATGGCCCCGATCCAGATCCTGACGGGCAATGGGATTCTGGCCCATAACCTGGTGCTCTTTGCCACTTTTCCGCTCGCCGCCTGCGGGATCTACCTGCTGATCCGCCTGCTGACGAAGAACCGCGGGGCAGCGTTCCTGGCAGGGCTCGCCTTCGCCTTCCTCCCCTATCGCTATGCCCACCTCTGGCATCTGCAACAGCTTGGACACGCCTGGACGCCGTGGGTGCTGTTGGGGTTCCTCGCCTTGCTCGTGCGGCCCACTTGGCCTCGGGCAATAATCCTGGGGCTGTTACTCGCTACCCAGATCCTAACCAGCTTCTACCTGGCCTTCCAGATCGCACTCGTCCTGGCGATTGTCGTCCCGGTCGCGCTGATTGCGGATCGCCGTGCCCGTTCCCCCAGGTTCCTTGGCTTGCTGGCGGCCAGTGGGCTCCTGGCGCTGGCGATTGTCGTGCCACTGACGATCCCCTATTTCTGGGTGCGCGATGATCAGGGGCTGGAACGAACCCTGGCGGAAATTGACGTTGAACATCATTGGATGGCAACGCCCCGCTCCTACCTGACGACTGAGGATAAGAACTGGCTCTGGGAATGGATGAGTGAGCCACACAATACGGAGAACGCGCTCTTTCCAGGTAGTATTGCACTGCTGGGTGCAGGATTGGCGCTGGCAACCTGGCGGCGATACCGTGCAATCAAGATCGCCCTGGTACTGCTGGCAATCAGCGCGTTTATTCTTTCGCTCGGCCCCACCTGGGAGCCTGACAAAGGTGGCACTACGGCATTACCGTATCGATTCTTCTTCTATTATTTTCCATTCTTTAAGTCGATGCGTGCCCCTGCCCGCTTTGGGGTTCTGGTGGGGCTGGCGGTCGTACTGCTCGCCGGACTTGGCGCAGCCTGGGCCTGGAGTCGGTTGGCTGGGCGCTGGTCGGCAGCACGGGCACGCCAGCTTGGGGTGCTGTTTACGGCGAGCCTCGCGGGGTTGATTCTGCTGGAACTGGCCTCAATGCCTGTATCGCTGCGCGAAATCGACCGTCGCCCGATCACTGCTGCCCCGTACGCCTATCTGGCAGCGCAGCCTGACCACGACCCCATGATCGAGTTTCCCACCAATCGGCGGGGGCGCGATACTGCCCTAGCGATGTATTGGTCGACCTTCTCCTGGCGACCGCTCGTGCAGGGTTATTCGGGATTCCATCCCGGCCCACACCGCGAATATGTCTATGCGTTCGATGCCCCCGTAGTCCGGGCTGATGGCTCACGCGGAGCCACAATCAGCCAGATTACGCCGGATAATATCGGCCTGTTGTTCGATCTGGGAGTCCGCTGGGCCTTGTTGCAACGCGATGGCTACGACCCTGATGATTGGACCGCCGTTGTAGCGCGCGCACAGGCAGCCACTGGCGCACCACCGGCATTCCAAACCGAAGAAGCAGCGGTTTTCCGTATTCCGGCTGGACCAGTTTCCCCGCCCCAGCTACAACTCAGTGCGCCAACCGAGGCCAGCGCTGGCAACTGGGAGCCGACGTTAAAGGTTACGAATCCGCTGCCGCGCTGGGCGCTCATCTACATCAAAAAACCCGTTATTCTTACGATGACCTGGCGCGACAATCGGGGGAGTGAACTGTTCCACGAGCGGGTGCAACTGCCAGTTGCGGTGATCGGCCCGCCAGGCACGATCACCTGTACGCTCAGTGGCTGCGGGCTTGATGATCGCAAGACTGCGTTCACCCCGCCGCGCCTGCCCGCCCCTGGCACCTACACCGTCGAGTTGACACTCAGCGGCGGCTTACAGTCAATCAGCAGCCAAACCGTCACAGTGCGCTAGCTATTTGCCAGCAGTTTCAACAAATGCCCCTTGATCGCCTCATACTGCTCCCGATAACCGTTCCGGGCGTAATAACGCAAGTCATCCAGGCCAAGGTAACACTGATAGCAGGCGATCCGCTCCTGGTAATGGGGCGTAGCGCCAAACCGCGCCGCCAAGATTGTGGGATCGATCAACCAGGACTCAGCAGCATTGGGACGACCCAGCCAGGCAATATCATAGAGTGCATCACCAAAGCTGGCATTGCCCCAATCGATTATTGCGGTGATCCGCGTTGGCGTCGCCAGGATATTATCGAAGTGCAGGTCGCCATGCACCAGGCACCGCGCCTCTGGGGCAAAGTCGATCAGTCGCGCCAGCCGTTGATAGACCGCATCAAAGAGCGAACGCTCCAAAAAGGTAGTATCAAACAGCCGATGCCAGTATTGATAATAGCCGTCAGGATGATCATCCCTGACCGCCAGCAGATGTTCCCGCCAACTGGTCGCCTGGCCCACCCCTGTTGCCGACCAACCGCCATACCCTGTTGTCTGCTGTAGATCAGCCCGCCCAATTGCTTCAACCGTATCGAGCAACGCGGGGATCAGCGATTGCTGCGTTGCCGTAGGTAGCAGACTCAACCGACCACCAACCGCCCGTTCACTAATCGCAAACGGCAGCCCTTCATACAGGCCGTGGGCGACTATCGGCGGGATCGGCAACGTTGGGCTGGCAAAGTGATTCGCCGCAAAGGTATCCCGCGCAAAGCTATCAGCACTGCTCGGCTCTGCACTGACCCGCAAGACATAGGCGCCCGCAGCAGTCCGAAAGGCGAACGCCTGGGAGATCGCCCCACCGAATAACGGCTCCAGTGTACCAATCGGTTCCAGACACTGCTGGCGCAGAAGTTCTTGCGCCCATGCTGCGGATTGCGCCATTGGCGAGACTCCTAGGGATAGATCGAGCGCCCACCACCAAGCGTAATCGTATACCAGAAGTACAAACTAACGAGCGTGCCAATCGCCAGAAGCGCCCAGGTTACTACCCGTCCCCAGCGGGGTTGTCGCCAGAGCCAGCCGAGAACTACCCCGGTGCCAATCGCCTCCGCCGGAGTCAGAAAGACGAAGTAGCGCACCCAAAGCCCAGAAAGTACGTGTACAGCAGCAAAGAGGATGAAGGTGACAATCACTGCCAGTAGCCCCCAGGCCAAGCGGCGTTGCTGCCGCCAGAGCATGAATGGCGCAGCAATTGTTGCCAGCAGGTAGAGACCAAGCGGCAAGCTAAAGACCCGTAGCAGGATGTAATTCCGTTCCCAGCCAGGGGCATCATCCGTGGTACGCACTGCTGCATCCCCACTTAAATTACGGGCATAGTCAATGGCCAGTGCGGTGAAATGGCGATAGTAGAGCAGGTAGACCAGGAGCAGGGCCAACCCAAAGGCCAGCGCCACCAGGCCGCCTTGCCGCCAATCCCGTCCGCTGAGTACCAGGCAGCCGATCAGGACTGGCACAAAGCCACAGAGGATCACGAACGAGCTGGGATGGGAAAGGAGCGGCAGCGCCAGGACAAGCACTAACAGCCCAAAGAGCCAACGATTTCCAAACTCACCCCAATGTCCCACCACCAGCGCCAACACCAACAGCGTCGCCCACTGCCCAAACTGATTGGAGAAAAAACCCCACCAGAGTAACTGTGAGCCCACGGCCAGTATTGTCGTCGCGAAGGCAGCCAGCACTGGCGCGGGGTCTGGCACGCGACAACGTCGCAATAAATAGAAGATCGGCAGCGCCGAGGTCGCCTCAATGATCGGCATCCAAAAGCGCAGCATCAGTTCGGGGCCGCCAGCGACTTTTGCCAGCGGCGCGAGGAGTATATAGACCGCTGGTGAATACGGCGTGGGTCGCACCCCTTCCTGATCGACCAGACTGGTCAACAGGAAGCGCCCCGCCAAAATATCGCGCATCCGATTCGCCTGGAAGATCAGATCGTGTGCCTGAAAGTCGGGGAAGAAGACGCCAGCCAGATGATATCCAGCCCCAAACGCGACGATCCCCAGCAAAATCGCCTCGTCGCGCGCAGTCAGCGTCACGCCACCAGCCAGACAAATCCGCCGAAAGGCTGGCCGCAACAGGAACAGCACCCCAAAAAGCAGTACCGTAATTACGGCCAGACTGAACAGATAAAAAGCGGTAATCCCTGGCTGCAAGGCCAGCCCAGTCAGCACCGCCACCGTCGTCACCGCGACGGTTGCCAGCACGATCCGCAGTGGCACAGTCAACCAGGCCAGGAAGAGAGCAAGCCCCACCAACAACAAGAGGTAAACCGCCACCGTCAGAATTGGCGGCACCAGCACGGTAGCCCCGCTGCGGAGTGGCTGTAGCTCAATTTCAGCGACCTGCACCCCCAGTTGGCGATCATCACCACCGCCCGGCGGGTTGAATGTGGTAGAGACGAAATCAAGCACCAGGTCACCCGCTGGTACGGCCTCACGCGGCAACTGGAACGTATAGGTCGCAAAATCGGGGGCCACGGCAAACTGCGCGATCTCCCGCCCATCGGCTAAGATTTTCAGCGCGGCAGGCGGCGTTCCGGCAGCTAATCCTGGCGGGCGCGGCGCCGCGATCCGCATGGTCAGTTGCCAGTCGCTATTGCCAGCCGCCCCCGGAAGAACCACCTGGGCGTGTTCACCAGTCCAGCGAAAGGTAGTGCCCGCCACGGTCTCTTTGGCGAAGAAGTCCCGTAGATAGAAGCCGTCGCGCCCGTTGGGGCGACCCACATCGATCAGATGCCCCTGAGGCACCTGATAGACCATCACTAGCCCAACCAGTGCCAGCGCCAGGAGCAGCCACCACGCACGCGACCGTGGCAACGCTGCAACCGCCCCAAACTCCTGCCCTAGCCAGCGCGATAGTGGGCTAGCAGGGAGTTGTGTTCGCTGCTGTCGTCGTTTACGGCGCGGCTGCCCTGATGGTGATTCTGTCTGGCTCATCGTCCCCCTGCGCTAGCGGCCTGCACTTCAACCGCTACCTGCGCTTGCGTGCTAATTCCGCCACTCGTCGCCAGATCCACAGTATAGCGACCGGGCGGCGGTAACCCCACTGCCGGCGTCGGCTGCGAGCGTCCATCCAGCCCACAGCCAGCAACGGTACAGCGAATCGGCCCAGGAGGGCCAACGACCGCGACCGGGAGTGGCACGCTCTCCTGGCGCACCTGCTGCCCATTCGCGTCGCGCCAGGTCATCGTCAACGTGACAGGCGCTTTAACGTAGATCAACGCCCAGCGTGGCAGGGGATTTGTCACTTCCAACACTGGCGACCAGTCAGTATCAACACGGACAGTAGCGGGCGCACTGAGCCGAAACTGCGGTGCAGCCGTGGCTCCAGCGGGTACCAGAAAAATCGTTGTCGCCTCATTGCTAAACGCTGGGCTGCCACCAAAGGCCGCCGTAGCCCGAGCGACTACGTCATGCCAATCGCCTGGTTCATAGCCCGAACGCTGCAAAACCACGTAGCGCACCCCCAGATCTTGGAGTAGGCCGACATTATCCGGCGTTGGATGGCTGATCGCCGCCCCGCGTTGCCCATCCTGGCGTAGTAGTGGCGCGACAAAAGCATTGATATATTCCCGATGGGGCAATGGAGTAAAGCCAGAAGTACCCTGTACCAGTGGCTTCCAATAGGTAGTGGACCAGTAGAGCATCAGACCAGTGACCCACGGCCCCGGTGTCGCTGGAAACTCCATCACCGCCCCCTGGCCCGATTGCTCTGCCAGCCAATGGTATGGGGCAGCCACCACCGCGCTCCGATCAATCTCGCGTACAGGAATCGGCACCGAAGCCAGTTCCAGCAGGATTAGCGCGGTCAGGGCCACTGTCGCCAGCGGTCCAATCTGTCGCGCCCGCGCCGCAGTCAGGCGTGATGAAAGCCACCGCCAGAGCGCCGCGAACCCCAGGCCGGCCAACGCAACCACGGCAAAATCGACCAGTACGCCAAAACGGGCAGCGACCCGCATTGATTTGAAGAAGGGGAAATGCTCAAACAGGAAGCGATAGGGCAGGGCGATCTCCCGCCCATCCGCCCGAGTCCAGGTTGGGCCAAGCGCAATGACAAAGGCCAGCGCCGCCAGCACCAATAAGGCCACCGTAACTGCCCGCTGCCGCCGCCAGAAGATCAGCCCCGCAACGGCGCCCACCAGCGCCACGCCACCCGGAAAGAGGGTGTCTTCGCCATTATGCTCGGCGTTTAGCCAGAGCCAGACCCGATTCTGGCTCGCTACCTTCAGGTATGAACGTGGCACCGCCTGCCACTGCTCAGCCTCATCAAGTGTACGTTCCAGGCCCTGCCCTTCACGCACCTCCAGATACGGCAACGCTAACGGCACCACAATCGCCAGCGCGACGACCCCTGCCAGCGCGAGATGTACCAGAAACTGCCGCGTGCGTACCCGCGGATCAACGATCAACAGCGTTACTAGGGTGACCAACAGCACCAGCCCGACCTGAAACGCCAGATAAAAACTGCTGACCGACTCAACAGCAACCAGCAGGCCCAGTGCGACGGCGAATAACCAGTGTGGTCGCCGCACCAACAGGAGCAAGGCCAGGATGACCCACGGCGTCCAGGCGTGCCCCAGTTGGTTGAGGTGCCAGAGATGGGCATAACGATAGGGCAGGAAGGCGAAGGCGAGGCCAGCAATAAACGCCACTGCCCGATTACCCGTCCAGTGGCGAATCAGCGCATAAGTCCCACAGGCGGCGATCAGGAAAGTAGCGAAGATCGCCACGTTGTAAGCTAGAATCGCATTGCCCGTGAGCAACTGGATCGGGGCCATTAAAAGAATAATCGGCACATTCGCATCGCTGTAGGCAAGCGTATGCTCCAGCGGATAAAAGGCGTTGGCATCAAAAAGTCGGAGCGGATTCGTCACCAGCGCGTGTTCGACCCACCGCCCAATCCAGATTTGCAACAAGGCATCGCGGCGACCAGGAATCATCGTTGCCGCATAGCGCGTGTAGGGCCAGAGCAGGACAAAAATTGCCAGACTGTAGGCCGCAACGACCAGGCCGCCTTCGCGCCACTGCTGCGCCGTCAGGCGGGGGAATGACCACGACTGGCGCTTGCGCCGTCGCTTCCGCATCACCTGACGTGGCGCTGCCGACGTGTCTTGAGCATTCTGGGCGGAAGCCATCCAAAGCCTGTGTGTTTCAGCCATCACAAGAGGAAAGGATAGCGCAAAGCGCTACGTTCGTATAGGAGCAAACCCGCGACCGACCTGACATTGGACGAACGGCAGTCAATGATGCTTGGCTCTCGTGGATCACACGATAAGCGCAACCACAAATTGCACAAACCTGTCATACTTTTGCCATATCCCGCGCATATCCTCAAGGCATACTAAAAGTAGTGGTACACCACTCTGCTGCACACAAGCGTAGGAGCCACCAGGGATAGGGTCGAGCCAATAGTAACGGGGATGTGGGACACGACAAATGAGCTATGCTTTGAATCTGGAACAACCAGTACTTCGCCAGCAACAACGATCACGACCGGGCTGTAGTCTGGCGGTCTTCTTTAGGCCACAAACCTACCGTAATCTGCTCTTTATCCTCAGTTCGCTACCGCTGAGTATCATCTATTTTGTCCTCTTGATCGGCGGTCTTTCGGCAGGGCTTGGCTCTGTCGTTGCCGGAATTGGGATTCCGATCTTGCTGCTCACCATGTTCCTCTGGTGGGCAATGGCGGCATTCGAGCGGCAACTGACGATCTGGTGGCTTGGGGTTGAAATCCGCCCGATGTACCACCAACGACCACCAGGGTATTCCGCCTGGCGCTGGCTCAAATCACACCTCAGTAATAGTGTTACCTGGACGAGCCTATTCTATCTCCTGGCGCGATTCCCCCTCGCCGTCGTCACCAGTGCCACCGTCTTCGGATTACTGGCACTAGCCACACGGTTCCTCTTTGCTCCGATCCCGCTCCTCATCGATGCCTCCTATGGCGTAGCGCCGTCGCTACCCGGACTCATTGGGCATTGTCTGCTGGCGCTTCTTGGCTTCGTAATGGTCGTAAGTACCCTCCACCTTGCCAATGGGATGGCAATTCTCTCTGGGCGCTTTGCCCACCTGATGTTAGGGCAAAGTGATCTGGATGAGCGGCTGACAGCAACCCAGGCCGTGGCCCAGGCAGCAACGGTGAAAGCCGAAGTAGCCGACCAGAAACGTCACGAACTGATTGTCAATGTCTCACACGAACTACGTACCCCGATTGCCTCGATTCGCGGTCATGTCGATTCCCTCCTGATCGGCATGGAACGACCACCAGGGGTCGAAGCCGCCCCCGCGGCACCAGCCGATCTTCACAAATATTTGCAGATCATCAGCCGCGAAACTGACCGACTGGGCGGCCTAGTCGACGAACTGCTCTCCCTGGCGCGGGCAGAATCGGGCGAACTGAAAATCACCCTGGCTCCAGTCGCCGCCAATGAAGTTGTGGAGGAGGTGTACACCTCAATCGCCCCACTCGCCAAACGAGAACGGCAGATTATCGTTGTGCATGACATCGCCCCAAACCTGCCGCTGGTTGAAGCTGATCGCCAACGCCTGAGCCAGGTCTTGCTCAATCTTGTTCGCAATGCAATTGCCTACACCCCAGCGGGCGGGATCGTTTCGATCAGCCTGCAATCCCCCGATCCCAACGCTGTTGTACTCAGTGTTGCCGATACGGGCATTGGGATTCCACGCGAAGATCTTGAGAAGATTTTTGAACGGTTCTACCGTACCGACGCCTCGCGCGCCCGCACTTCTGGGGGCTTTGGCCTGGGATTAGCCATTGTGCGCGACCTCGTGATCGCAATGGGCGGGCAAATCGCCGTGACCAGTACCGTCGGCGAAGGCAGCACCTTTACCGTCACCCTCAAGACGAGTAAACCAGCAGTAAGCCACCCAATGCCAGATAGTCCTGAGTCAGGGCGGCCAAAGCAGCGAGGACAAGCACCACCGAATATACCACCCAACAACGAGGTGATACCCTGGTAAACAGGCGCACAGAGCGTAGTGTCTGTACACCCCTATTGATCCACAAACCCTATGGTATACTGACTGCGGTTGGTGTATGGGATAGGGACGCCGCTCATGATGGTTGCGCTAGGCCATGATGCCGCGGCGAGAAAAGGGGAGTTACGCCGGATATGGGCTACGAAGCACGCAGCCTACCGTGCCTGAACAATCTACCCCACGACAGCTCTTTCACTGCTCCTGACCATCAGCTTACTGGTGACGATCTCCACGAAGAATGCGGCATCTTTGGGGTCTATGCCCCAGGGGCAGATGTTGCGCGGATGACGTATTTTGGCCTCTTTGCCTTGCAGCATCGCGGCCAGGAAAGCGCGGGGATCGCTACAGCCTATGCTGGTGGACAGGGCGAGATTCAGGCGCATCGGCATATGGGGCTGGTGTCACAAGCATTTACGGAAGAAGACCTCGCCAAATTACGCGGCGATCTGGCGATCGGGCATACGCGCTACTCCACAACGGGCAGCAGTAACCTGACCAATGCCAGTCCCTTCCTGACACGATCGACACTAGGGGAAATCGCTGTCGCCCACAACGGGAACCTGACGAATGCTGATCGCCTCCGCGCTGAGTTAGAGGAAGCAGGAGAACATTTTCGCGCCTCGACCGACTCGGAGATTGTAGCCCGCCTGATCGGGGAAGCCCACGGCGATACGATTGTCGATAAGCTCCGGCGCGTGATGCCGCGCATGCTTGGCGCGTATAGCCTGACCATCCTCACTTCCGACCAGATTATCGGTGTGCGCGACCCGCTCGGCGTTCGCCCACTCTCGTTGGGCCGGCTGCCCGATGGCGGCAATGTCATCGCCTCTGAATCGTGTGCCTTCACCACGATTGGCGCTGAGTTAATCCGTGATATTGAACCGGGCGAAATCGTGGTGATCGATGGGATCGGCCCCGATGGGGTGCGCTCGTTCGTTGGGCAACGCTCCGAACGTCATGCCGCCTGTGTCTTTGAGCTGATTTATCTCGCCCGCCCCGACAGCGCAATAGGCGGACAACGGCTGCATCTGGTGCGCCAGCGGATGGGCGCGGAACTCGCCCGCGAAGCACCTGCCGTGGCGGATATCGTGATCGCCGCGCCCGATTCAGCGACGCCTGCCGCGCTGGGCTACGCCCGCGAAAGCGGCTTGCCCTATGTCGAAGCCCTGATGAAGAATCGCTACATTGGCCGCACCTTCATCCAGCCCGATCAACGCTTGCGCGAACTAGGGGTGGGCCTGAAATTCAATGCCCTGCCAGAAGTTTTGCAAGGGCAGCGGGTAGTCCTGGTTGAAGATTCCATTGTGCGTGGCACCACCAGTCGCCCCCTGATCGAACTGCTCAGGCGCAACGGGGCAACGGAAGTCCATATGCGGGTGCATTCCCCCCCAATGGTCTGGCCGTGCTATCTCGGTGTCGATACAGGGCGGCGCTCAGAGTTGATCGCCGCGCAAAAATCGGTCGAAGAAATCCGCGAATATATCGGAGCAGATTCACTCGCCTACCTCTCGGAAGAGGGGCTGACCCGCGCCTTACAAATTCCCCGCGGTGAATTTTGCTTCGCCTGCTTCAACGGAAATTATCCAGTCAGCGTACAGATGGAGTTCGACAAGCTGACGCTGGAAGAAACCAGCCGCGACCCGATTCCCGCCGATATGGCTGTGACTGGTGACTGAGCGACATTCGCAGGGCAACCGATGATGCGCCTTGGGCTGCTTGCCTCGCACGGAGGCAGCAATCTCGGCGCGATCCTGGCCGCCTGTCGTGCTGGCACGATCGCGATGGCGCCGGTTGTCGTGATCGGCAATAACTCACGCGCCTATGCTCTTGAACGGGCGCGACAGGTCGGTATCCCCACCTATCACCTGAGTGGGCAAACCCACCCCGATCCCACCGCGCTCGATCAGGCAATGGCGGACATCCTCACCCAATATCAGGTCGACCTAATTGCCCTGGCGGGCTACATGAAACGCCTTGGGCCACAAACCCTCGCCCACTGGCATAGTCGGATTATCAATATCCATCCTTCGCTCTTGCCCCAGTTTGGCGGACAGGGGATGTATGGCGAGCGCGTACACGCGGCAGTTCTGGCTGCTGGCGAACAGGTGACTGGTGCAACAGTTCATCTGGTGACTGAAGAATATGATCAAGGGCCAGTGATCGCCCAAACCACCGTGCCAGTCAAACCCAATGACACCATAGAAACCCTGGCCGCCCGCGTTTTGCCATGCGAACACCAACTCTATATCGAAACGCTGGCCCGCATTGCCACTGGCGAACTACGCCTACCAGACAAATGTAATCATTAGACCCAGGCTGACACGATCGCAACGATTGATGGGGTGAGAGCAGATGACCGACCACAAGCAACTCAGTTATGCTGCTGCTGGCGTTGATATCGCCGCAGCCGATGCCGCTAAAGCGGCGATGGCCGCCAGCCTGGAAACGAATGATCGGCGCGTCCTCAACCGCCTGGGAGCATTTGCCACCCTCTTTGATGCCTCATTTCCTGAATATCGCCACCCAGTATTGGTGTTGAAAACTGAGGAACCAGGGTCAAAGCAAAAGCTCGCCCTGGCCCACGACCGCATTGAATCACTCTGCCAGGATCTCGTTAATCACCTGATTAACGACATTATCGTGATGGGCGCTCAGCCCCTTTCGATTCAGGACGCAATTATCTGCGGTCAGCTTGATGGAGAGATCGTCAAGCGGTTGGTCGCTGGCCTCGCCGCCGCCTGCCGCGACCAGGGCTGTAGCCTGACTGGTGGTGAAACATCCGAGCAACCTGGCGTGCTAGATCAAGGCACCTATATTCTGGTCGCCAATGCCGTTGGCGTCGTTGAACGCGACCAGATCATTGATGGTTCGCGCATCACTGCTGGCGATCAGGTGATCGCCATTGCGTCGAACGGACTACACACGAATGGCTATTCGCTCGTTCGCGCCCTCCTCGCCCGCGATCCTGATCTCGCCCAGGTGAGGGTGGGCGGCGAGCCGTTCATCGACGCGATTCTGCTTCCCCACCGCCCTTACTACGCCGCCCTCCGCGACCTTTTTTCACTTCCTGGGTTGCATGGCTTGGCGCACATCACTGGTGGCGGCATTGAAGGCAACCTGCGCCGGATCATCCCCGCCACGCTCCAAGCAGAGATTGACCTCGCCCGTTTGCAACCGCCCGCGCTGTTCGCCCTGATCCGCGAACGGGGCGGCGTAGACGATGCCGATATGCTCCGCACCTTCAATCTCGGAGCGGGGTTACTGGCTGTCGCCGCCCCTGGTGCCGTGGCAACGATCAGCGATCACCTGAACGCCCAGGGCTACGCGAATCAGATCATTGGCACAATCACTCCTGCGGCGGCCGAGGGCAGCCAGCGCGTCGTTTTCCACAATCAACTGGCCTGGTAAGGGGGCAACAGGATGGTGCGCATCGGGATTCTCGGTGGTGGTCAACTGGCCCGAATGACGATCAGTGCGGCGATCGATCTCGGGTTTGACGTGACGATCTTTGAGCGCGCTGCTGATAGCCCAGCGGGGCGGCTGGCAACGCAAGAGATCGTGGGGCCCTGGGAAGACACCGCCCTGCAAGGGCAGTTCACTGCCGCCGCAGATGTGATCACCTTGGAAAGTGAGTTTGTCGATCCCGCAATCCTGACCGCCCTCGCCGAATCTGGGGTGCCAGTCCACCCCGGTGCAGCTACCCTCACTATTGTTGGGGACAAACTGCGCCAGAAGGAAACGTTTGCGGCGCAGCAGTTGCCGTTGCCGCGCTTCTGCGCCGTTGATTCACCTGAAGCAGTGCTACAGGTTGGGGCAGCGTGGGGATGGCCCGTGGTGCTGAAGGCCCGCAACCTCTCGTACGATGGCTACGGCAACGCTGTGGTACGCGCCCCTGAGGGGGTCACCGCCGCCTGGGAACAACTGGGCGCGCCAAACCGTGCCCTCTACGCCGAAGCGTTTGTGCCATTCACCCGCGAACTGGCGGTGATGGTCGTGCGGACTGTCAGTGGCGCGATGGCCACCTACCCAGTGGTAGAGACAGTGCAGGCCGAAGAAGCGCAGATCTGCCGTTTGGTTCGTGCGCCCGCCGCGCTCAGTTCCGAGCTTGCGGCCAAGGCCACGGCGATTGCTCGACAGGCGGTTGAGGCAGTAGGAGCAGTGGGCGTTGTCGGTGTCGAGTTATTTGAGTGCGCCGATGGCACGCTGCTCCTGAACGAGATCGCGCCGCGTCCGCACAATTCTGGTCACTACACCATCGAAGGTTGCGTCACCTCGCAGTTTGAGAACCACTTGCGGGCAATTCTCGACCTACCAATCGGCGGAACAGACCTTGTTGCGCCCGTCGCCGTGATGGTCAACCTGCTCGGCAGTCCCACCCCGCCACCAGAGCCACTCACGGCTGGCCTGCGCGCAGCCTTAGCGGTGTCAGGCGCACATCTGCACCTCTACGGCAAACGCCAGTCGCGCCCAGGGCGCAAGATGGGCCACATCACCGCCCTTGGCCCAACGGTTGCCGCCGCCGAAGCAGTGGCGACACAGGCAGCGGCAGCGCTCCAGGTATAACCGATGTCAATGGAAAGAGGAGAATATGGAACCAGCCCGCAGCATGGCCCAGCGCCAATCCGACACCCTCGCCCGCCTCGCCAACGATGTCGATTGCTGGGTTACGTCAGCCAGTACCACTGGCGAAGCCTATCTGATCCCGCTCTCTTACGTCTGTTACGATGGAAAGATTGTATTCGCCACGCTCACGAATAGCCTGACTGTGCGCAACTTGCGGCGGGCTGGTCGCTGCCGCATCGCCCTCGATGGCACCCGCGATGTTGTCTTGATTGAAGGCCCAATCACCCTGGTACCACGCGAGCAGATCGCGAACGAGATCGCCACTGCATTCCTGACCGTTGGCTTTGACCCACGCCAGAGCAAAGACGACTATACCTATCTGTTAATGACGCCAAGCACGATCCGCGCCTGGCGCGAGGAAAACGAACTGGCTGGCCGCGAAATTATGCGCGATGGACAGTGGCTGGCTTAACGAACGAGAGGAGCATAATGAGCAATCCCAGTGCCGCCCCATTGGTAGGGATCATCATGGGCAGCGACTCCGACCTGCCCACGATGCGCGATGCCGCTACAGTCTGCCAGCAGTTCGCCGTGCCATACGAAGTGCGCGTTGTTTCCGCCCATCGTACTCCGCGTGATATGGCCCACTATGCAGAAACGGCCCATGAACGCGGCCTGAAGGTGATCATCGCTGGGGCGGGTGGCGCAGCGCACCTGCCGGGAATGGTCGCGGCCCAGACCTCCTTACCTGTCATTGGGGTGCCTGTGAAAGGTCGCGCGCTTGATGGCCTCGATTCGCTACTGTCGATTGTCCAGATGCCGAACGGGGTGCCAGTGGCGACGGTCGCGATCGGGGCGGCGACCAACGCTGGCCTGCTGGCAGTACAGATTCTCGCCACGGCAGACACTGCCCTCCACGAGAAACTGGTTGCCTACAAAGCCGAACTGACCGCGGCCTCACGCGCTAAGAACGAGCGACTAGGCGAGAGCTAACGCCTACGGCCACTGTGGGTGTTCTGCCGCCGGGCCAACTGCTGCCCGGTGGGCATCAAGCGTATCCTGCACTGCCTGTAACGTTGCCATCGTTGCACGCACCGCTCGCCCAGAGATCGCCGGCTCGCGGTGTTCACGAATCGCGCTGAAAAACTCCCGATCCTGTTGTGGAATTGGCGCTGACAAACCATCCTCAGCGGCACGCGGTACGATGATCTGCTCGGCGTCACGCAATACCCCGTCATCAAAGAGGATTGTTTCTTCCTCGCCAATGATCAGGTAATCATGCACGGGAAAGCGAATACTGTAGGACATCGCCACCGTCACCAACTGATCGCGGGCAGTCCGCAGCGTGGCCGTCAGATCCATCGGGATCTGTAGGGCCACTCCGGGCAGAGCAACCTGCGCGGCCACATCTACCGCTTCCTGGCGCTCAGTCACGCCAAGCAGCCAGAGCGCCGCATCAATCGCGTGGCAGCCGTGGTGCCAGAGCAGGTTATCCGTCCAGGAACGCTGCCGTCCCTGCCAGTTGATATTTTCCCGCCGCCCAAACATATAACGGCTGACAATCGCGTGTGGATGAAGCGCACCAGTAGCAATTCGCCGCCGCGCCTCGATCAGGGCGGGGAAATAGCGTTGCGTATGACAAACCATCAGCCGCCGATCAACCTGATCGGCCAGGGCGATCAGGCGATCAGTATCAGTCAACGATAAGGCCAGGGGGATCTCGCACAGTACGTGCTTCCCTGCTTGCAGCGCCTGGGCAGTTTGCACAGCGTGGGCATCAGACGGCGAGCAGATAATCACCGTATCGATCGCTGGGTCAGCCAGCAGTTCGCTAAAGTCGGTAGTGGCGAGAGTGGCGCCAAACTCCTGGGCAAAGGCCGTCGTTGGTTCGCGCAGCCGTCCCATCACCCCATAGCAGCGCAAATCTGCCCACTCAGGAGTAGCCGCCAAGGCTTTGATGGCAGCCAGATGAGCCCGCGCAATTGAGCCGTAGCCAACAACGGCGATATTCATCGCTCCCATTCCTCATTTCAGCAGTATGGCTTACTCAGCATCGTCCTCGTCCTCATCATCCTCAAACAGATCTTCCAGATCGTCATCATCGTCAGGATCCGGGGCGAGGTAATCGGCGCAGACACCGACCAATTGCCGAATCAGGCGATCCCGTTGGTAGAGTGCATTATAGATAGGATCTTCTGCCAGCAAGGGATATTGCTCGGTTGACTCACCCGCCGCCAGCATCTGGTCACGATATTCAAGCCAGGAATCCTCAAAGAAGAAGGTCAGGCGATCAACTGCCTCGCGCTGTGTCTGAAGGGCACCAATATAGCGGGAGAGGTCAGCGTTCTCGGCCTCAAGCTGATCCAGCAACTCCTGCATTTCGCCCATCATTTGTCGGATGGTCGTCAGATCGGAAGGAAATTCTGTCATCATCACACCCTTCACTGCTGTGCAAAATCGTTGTACCTCATCAAGAAAATACCCTGCTAATGGTAGCAGACTCCCCCGCAATCCATCCTGACACAACGGCCAGATCTTCGGGGGAATATCGAGCAGCAAACGGTACTGATTTCCCCCAAAAATTCCCTGCAACAGAGTTGAGCAGCCTTAAAGATTGTGATAGAATGCTCAATCAGTGGAGGCGCACGCCGATGGCAGTGGAGAAACCAGAACGCGAGCGCGAAAAGTCAGTAAATACGGCGACGCCAGAGGAAAAGGAAGCCCTCCGGCAAACCCGGTTGAAACTGATTGGGCTCTCAGTACAAATTGGTTTCACGATTGTCGGAGCGTTCGTACTCTTTCTTGGGGGCGGGATCTGGTTCGATCGGCGAATGGGAACCAGTCCAATATTTCTCTTGATTGGTCTGGTACTCGCATTCATCGCGGTCGGCTATAACCTTTACGAAATTGCGACGATCGGGTATAAACCGCGTACGCAGTCCAAAGCTGGCGCAGGCCAGCCAACGCCAGTAACCGCCGCGCCAAAGCGCGATTGGGATGACCCAGAAGACGACTGGGACCGGGACGATTGGAAGCGCGACGACCGGGAGCGCGACGACGATTGGCCCGTGCAGAAGCCGGGCAGCAAAAGCGGGGGAAGCTGATGGGGTCGGGTATCCTGATCTTTCCGGCAATCGACAAGCCACACGTAAGCCTGGCAGCCGAGAAGCTGTTTGGTACACCTCTTTCAAACTCAATGCTCACCATGTTCCTGGTCATGATTGCGCTGGTACTATTCTTCATTATTGCCGCCCGCAAAATCTCCAGTGGCACCCAACAGGCAGTCTTTGCCGCTCCACGCGGTGCCCAGAACTTTGCTGAGTTTATCATTGAAACTTTGCTCAACCTGGTTGAGGGCACGGCTGGTAAGCAGACTGGTCGAAAGATTTTTCCGCTGATTGCTACCCTCTTTATCTTTATTCTTGCTGCCAACTACGCCGGGCTGTTGCCCGGCGTCGGCACGGTTGGGTATTGTGAAACCCCAGCGGTCGAACACCACGCGCCAATCAGTGGCCCACTTACCGCAGCGACCGTGCCTATGGGCAGTGCCACGCTGACCACCGCGGCGGAGGAAGGGCATGGATCGCCCGGTTGCCCCGCTGGGCAAACGCTAGTGCCATACTTGCGCGCCCCGAATGCCGATCTGAATATGACGATTGCGATGGCCCTGGTCGCGATTGTCACGGTGCAATTCTTCGCCATTCGTTCGCACGGTGTGGGGAACTATCTGAAAGAGTTCGTCGCCCCACCAATTCCGTTGCTCCACGTAATTGGTGAGTTCTCGCGAATCATTTCGCTCTCAGCCCGTCTTTTCGGGAACGTTTTCGGGGGCGAGGTACTGCTGGCCGTGATCATTGCGCTGACCACTCCACTGCTCTTTGGGTTGGTTGGTATCGTCCCAATGCTGTTCTACGGCCTGGAACTCTTCTTCGGCTTTATCCAAGCCCTCCTGTTCTCACTCCTCACCCTGATCTATATCGCGGTGGCGAGTGCTGGAGGGCACGGCGCACACGATGAGCATGAGATTGTTGAGCCGGATCGCCCAGGACTTGTCGGTGCGCTTGAGGACAGCGCGGCGGATCTCGCTGCCTAAGCTGGTCCTCCTTATCTATGGCCCAATGCTCTCGGCAAGTGGCCGAGGCGTGGTAAATACAGGCGGAGGCACCCCAACTGCGGGGGCCGAAAAACAAAGGGGAGGCATAGACCGTGTTTCTGAATACCACTGCTCCGGAAGTTGCTAAGCTTTTCGCCGCAGCGGCAGCCATTGGGATTGGGGCGATCGGCCCTGGCCTCGGTATCGGTCTCGCCGTGAAGGGTGCGATGGAAGCAATCGGGCGCAATCCCGAGGCCGAAGGTGCCGTCCGCACCACCCTGATCATCGGTGCTGGTCTGGCCGAGGCCGTTGCCATTTACGCCTTCGTTATCGCCCTGATTATCATCTTCGCGGCCTAAGTTCGGCACAGCGAAGGACTCTGGCGGGAATAACCCAGTCCTGGCACGTTCTCGATGACTTGCCGGGGCTGGGCACGCTACCGTAAGGGTGATCTCAATCGTGTTGTTGCGGGCGAGATACTTGGGGACGAAGTGGGGAGGCTATGGAAGCACTCGGAATCAATTGGCCAGCACTGATCGTGCAAATACTCGCATTTATTATGCTTGTCGTTTTACTTTGGCGCTTTGCCTATAAGCCGTTCCTCAATGTTCTCGATCAGCGGGCCGAGCGGGTTCGCAGCAGTATGGAACAGGCGGATCGGATCGAACGGCAACTGGCCGAAACCGAAACACGCAACCAGGAGATTCTCGCTGAGGCACGGCGCGAAGCGCAGCAGATCGTGGCGCAGGCCCGCGAGATTGGCGACAAGCAGATCACGCAGGCCCGTGAAGTCGCTCGTGATGAAGCGGACAAACAGTTGCAACAGTCCCTGGCCCAGCTTCGCGCTGAGACCCAATCGGCGCGCGCAGAGTTACGGCAGGAATATGCTGATCTGGTGATCAAGGCGGCCAGCCGTGTGGTTCGCCAGGAACTTGATCCGCAGAAACATCTGCAGCTGATCGATAACACCTTGCGCGAAGCTGATGGCCCAGAGGGCACGCGCCAGGTTTCGTAAGTATTGTTGTTGGGGCAAGGAGTTTCCTTGCCGCGATACTAGTTCGGGAGGGTGGGCGTGCCAAGTGGAGCTGCCGTTAGGCGCTACGCCCAGGCGGTATTTGAAATGGCCGATGAGCAGGGAACGCTCGATCAATGGGAAGCCGACCTCAGTCGGCTTGCTGGCGCGTTCGAGGACCCAACTATCGCCGCCTATTTTGAGAGCCCGCAGGTTCCAGCAACGCAGAAACGCGAGACTGCAGAGCAAATCTTGGGGGCCGAAGCCCAGCCATTTGCTCGCAACCTCGTTGGCCTATTGATCGAGCGCGGGCGCATTCGCTTTCTGCCACAAATCTATCAGGACTTCCATGATCGCCGCCTGGAACGCCAGGGGATCGCCGTTGGCGAAATTACCACGGCGGTGCCACTTGGCCCAGAGGAACTTGATCTGGTACGCCAGCGACTCAGTACGTTGGTGGGCAAAGATGTTGAGCTACGCACGGCGGTTGACCCTGAGATTATTGGCGGGATCGTCGCCCGTGTCGGCGATCAATTGATCGATGGCAGTGTCATTGGGCAGTTACAAAAACTGCGGGAACGCTTGGCAATGGCCGAACGGTAGGCTAGCTCGTACGGCTGCTGAGGTACGAAGTACGAGACACACTTCGTAGCTCCTTGACTCGTACTCCGTAGGTCATCAGATTCGTACTTCTTGGTACTGGAGGGACTCATGAGTGTTCGAGCGACAGAAATTAGCGATATTCTCCGCTCACAAATCGAGAACTTTGGGCAACAACTGACCGTAACCAACGTTGGTACTGTCGTTGAAATCGGCGATGGTATCGCCACTGTCTACGGCCTGAGCCAGGTCCAAGCCTCGGAGTTGGTCGAGTTTGAGAATGGGGTGCGAGGCCTCGCGCTCAACCTCAATGAGGACAGTGTTGGTATCGTCATCATGGGTGACTATACCGGCATTGAAGAAGGCCAAACCGTTCGCTCCACTGGCGAAATCGCCGCTGTGCCCGTTGGTGATGCGCTGATCGGGCGCGTCGTCAATGCCCTCGGTG
Source organism: Chloroflexia bacterium (assembly GCA_039810045.1). Taxonomy (GTDB): domain Bacteria; phylum Chloroflexota; class Chloroflexia; order Thermomicrobiales; family CADCWN01; genus CADCWN01. Next base: position 18,749 of record JBDHWF010000016.1, on the reverse strand, counting down.
AACCAATCGATGGCAAAGGCCCGATTGTCACCGAGAAGACCCGCTTCATTGAGCGGATCGCCCCAGGGGTAATCGAGCGCAAGAACGTGGATCGCCCGCTGCAAACAGGGATCAAGGCCGTTGATGCAATGATCCCCATTGGTCGGGGACAGCGCGAACTGATTATTGGCGACCGCCAAACGGGCAAGACCGCCGTGGCGATCGACACGATCATCAACCAGAAAGATACTGGCGTTATCTGCATCTACGTCGCCATCGGGCAGAAGCAATCGCAGATTCGGCAGGTGCAACGGGCGCTGGAAGAACGCGGGGCAATGGATAACACCATTATCGTTGCTGCCTCCGCCTCTGACCCCGCCGCCTTGCAGTATATCGCGCCATTCTCTGGCTGCGCGATTGGCGAAGAGTTTATGGAGACAGGCCGCGACGCACTGATCATCTACGATGATCTCTCCAAGCACGCCTGGGCCTATCGGCAGGTCTCCCTGCTCCTGCGGCGGCCCCCAGGCCGCGAGGCGTACCCCGGCGATGTCTTCTACCTGCACTCCCGCCTGCTGGAACGGGCCGCCCAACTGAGTGACGAGCGTGGTGGTGGCAGCCTGACCGCCCTCCCCTTCATTGAGACCCAGGCGAATGACGTGTCCGCCTATATTCCCACCAACGTCATCTCCATTACCGATGGGCAGATCTTCCTGGAAGCCGACCTTTTCAACTCGGGGATTCGCCCCGCCATCAACGTCGGTATCTCCGTCAGCCGTGTTGGTGGTGACGCGCAGATCAAGGCGATGAAGTCCGTCGCAGGCCGGATGAAGCTTGACCTGGCGCAGTTCCGCGATCTGGCGGCATTCGCCCAGTTCGGCTCCGACCTCGACCCGGCGACCCGCGCCCAGTTGGATCGTGGTATGCGCGTGCAGGAAGTGCTGAAACAGCCACAATACCAGCCAATGCCCGTAGAAGATCAGGTGGCGATTATCTCTGTGGTCAACAATGGGACCTTGGATACGGTCCCAGTCGAGAAAATCAGCGAGTTCCAAACTGGCTATCTCGACTACTTACGGACTACGCACCCCAATACACTCGAGTCGATCCGCGAGTCAGGCACACTTTCCGAGGAGACAGGGCAGGCGCTGACAACAGCGGCCAAGGAATATATGCAAACGGCGGGCTTTGCCAACTAACGCGGTGGCAGTGACGGTTGACCAGCGTACAAGTTGGGTCAGCCGTCACTGAGTAATCGTCGTTTATCGGAGGGATATTGTGGCGAGTTTCCGCGAAATCCGCGGGCGTATCCGCAGCATTAAGAATATTTCGCAAATCACTCGGGCGATGGAAATGGTCGCAGCATCGCGGATGCGCCGAGCGATTCAGCGCGTGACGGCAACACGACCATATTCAGAACGCATCGGCACGGTGATCGCGAATCTGGCGAACATTGCGAATGCCACTGATGGTGACGAACACTACCCCTTGCTCGACCAACGCCCGATCAAGAAGGTGGCGATTATTCTGATCACCCCGGACAAAGGGCTCTGTGGGGCCTTGAACTCCAACATCATCCGGCGTGCGTCGCGCTATATGCTCGACGAGGCCGGGGTGCCAGTTGAGGTGATCGCGGTCGGCAAGAAGGGTCGCGACTTCATGGTGCGCTTCCGGCGGGAAGTTATCGCCGAGTTCACCGCCCTTGGCGACTATCCAACCTTGGAGCAGATCGCCCCCATCGCCCAGGTAGCGGTCGATGATTTTATCTCGGGCAAAGTTGATGCGGTCTATCTGGTCTACACGCGCTTTATCAACACGCTTTCTCAGCGCCCCGAATTGCAACAACTGTTGCCAGTGCAGGCTCCAGAAGGGACCGAAGGGGCAACCGACTTCATCTTTGAACCCAGCCCAGCCGCAGTGCTGAATGCCCTGTTACCGCGCTACGTTGACCAGCAGGTTTATCGCGCAATCCTCGAAAGTATTGCCTCTGAGCAAAGCGCGCGAATGGTGGCGATGCGCAACGCCACTGACAATGCCCGCGACCTTGTCTCGGAACTCACCCTCTCGCTGAACAAGGCCCGTCAGGCGCGGATCACCAGCGAGGTCAGCGAAATCTCAGCAGGTGCCGCAGCATTGATGGGCTAAGGCGCACGACTACACCAGGAGGAAACAATGACCGCAACAGCACAAGGCGCGACTGGCAAGATCGTTCAGGTTACTGGGCCAGTTGTCGACATCGAATTCCCTACTGATAAATTGCCAGAGATCTATAATGCCCTGGAACTGAAGCGACCAGACGGCAATATCCTGACCCTGGAAGTGCAGCAGCACCTGGGGAACGACTGGGTACGAGCCGTCGCCATGTCCACGACCGATGGACTGGTACGGGGGATGGATGTGCAGGATATGGGCGCACCGATCACCGTGCCAGTCGGCCCGACTTCGCTGGGCCGGATCTTCAACGTCGTTGGCGAGACCATTGATGGCAAAGGCCCGGTCGCCGAAGGCGGCACATTGTACCCAATTCACCGCCCCACGCCCACCTTTGAAGACCAATCAACGCAGGTAGAAGTCTTTGAGACTGGGATCAAGGTTATCGACCTGATCGCCCCCTTCACCAAAGGCGGAAAGGTCGGGATCTTCGGCGGGGCCGGGGTCGGCAAAACAGTCACGATTGCCGAACTGATCCGCAACATTGCGGCGGTACACAGTGGATATTCTGTCTTCACTGGGGTGGGCGAGCGAACCCGTGAAGGGACGCAGCTCTACGGCGAAATGCAGCACTACGGCGTGATGGATAGCACGGCGATGGTCTTCGGGCAGATGAACGAGCCTCCCGGTGCCCGCCTTCGTGTCGGCCTCACCGGGCTGACGATGGCCGAGTATTTCCGCGACGAAGGCCGCGACGTATTGCTCTTTATCGATAATATTTTCCGCTTCGTGCAGGCTGGGGCCGAAGTCTCCGCACTGCTTGGGCGGATGCCCAGCGCCGTCGGTTATCAACCAACCCTGGCAACCGAAATGGGCCAGTTGCAGGAGCGGATCACCTCCACCACCCGTGGCTCAATTACCTCTGTGCAGGCAGTCTACGTACCAGCCGACGATTATACCGACCCAGCACCAGCAACAACCTTCGCGCACCTTGACGGTACCGTGGCGCTGGAACGGGCCATCGCCGCCCGCGCCATCTTCCCCGCTGTCGACCCACTCACCTCAACCTCCCGTATTCTCGACCCACTGATCGTCGGCGAGGAACATTATCGGGTGGCGCAGGAAGTGAAGCGCATCTTGCAGCGGTACAAGGACTTGCAGGATATCATCGCGATTCTGGGGATCGAAGAACTCAGCGAAGAGGATAAGGTCACGGTGGGTCGCGCCCGCCGGATCGAGCGGTTCCTCTCGCAGCCAATGTTCGTGGCTGAGGCCTTCACTGGCACACCGGGGCAATATGTCACCCGCGAAGATACCGTGCGGGCATTCGCCGAAATCCTGGCAGGGAAGCACGACGACCTGCCAGAGCAGGCCTTCTATATGCAGGGTGGCATCGACACGGTGCTGGCCCGCGCTGAAGAAATGCGCCAACGCAGCTAAGCCGCTATCGAACCAATCTGGGAGCCAACAAGCGTGGGGGTGGGTACCAAAGCCCACCCCCACACTGCTAAGAAGCCCAGCCCTTGACGAACGAACCAGACAACACCTACGCTTAGTCGCAATGCAACGTAGAGAAGCACACGGGAGAGGATAACCACAATGGCGAAATTGCACGTTGAAGTCGTTACTGGTGAGCGCGAAGTGCTGGTCAAAGACGACGTGGATATGGTGGTTGCCCCAGGAGTTGAAGGCCAGCTAGGGATTCTGCCACAGCACGCCGCCCTAATTACCACAATGACCCCTGGTGAACTACGAATCGTCAGTGGTGGCAACGAAGAATCGCTGGCGATCGGCGGCGGTTTCCTGCAAATCAGCAACGACAACGTGATGATCCTGGCTGATAGTGCTGAGCGTAGCGAAGAGATCGACATTGCTCGCGCTGAAGAAGCGCGCCGCCGCGCCGCAGACGAACTCGCCCACCCGCGCCCTGAACTCGATGTGGCGATGGCACAAGCCGCAATGCGTCGGTCCAATGTGCGCCTACGCGTGGCTTCCAATCGCCGACGGCGTTCACCATTACCCGACCCACAGCAGTAAATTTTCTGTGCTGTTGGCCCACTGTGGGCCAGTGTGCGTGCTGTAGAGCTCACACATGATGCAGCAAGAGCTAGACGCTTCCCCGCTGAAGGAGAACAAGATAGGGTGGCAAAGCAGATCGGTATTGACCTCGGCACAGCAAATGTCCTTGTTTTTGTGCGTGGCCGAGGAATCGTGATTAACGAACCATCAATGGTCGCAATCTCCACAAAAGATGGCAAAGTGAAGGCAGTCGGGGTTGAGGCCCGCGATATGCTTGGCCGCACTCCCGAAACGATTGAGGTGGTGCGACCGCTGCGCGATGGGGTCATTGCCGACTACATGGTTACCCAGGCAATGTTGAAATATTTCATCGACAAATCTTGTGGCCGTTTCTCCCTGATCAAGCCAGAGGTGATGATCTGTGTGCCCGCTGGCACAACCGGGGTCGAAACGAGAGCAGTGCGCGATGCTGCCCTCCACGCCGGAGCGCGACGCGTCTATCTGATCCGCGAACCACTCGCGGCAGCGATTGGCGCACGGGTGCCAGTGGCCGACCCGAGCGGCAATATGGTGATTGATATTGGTGGCGGTACTACCGAGATTGCGGTCATCTCCCTGAACGGCATTGTGGTCGCCAAGTCGCTACGGATCGGCGGCAACAAGTTCGACGAAGCGATTGCCAATTACGCCAAACGGCGCTACAACCTCGCGATCGGCGATCGCACTGCCGAAGAAGTGAAAATCGCGATCGGTTCGGCGATGCCCCTGGAAGACGATGTGGTCATGGATGTGCGCGGGCGCGATCAGGTGGCGGGCTTGCCACGCACAGTGCAGGTACACGCCAACGAGATCACCGAGGCAATCACCGAACCGCTCGAAGCAATTATTGGGGCAGTGCGCGCAGTGTTGGAAGAAACGCCCCCCGAACTTTCCAGTGACATCATCGATAAAGGGATGATCCTCACCGGCGGTGGCGCGATGTTACGCAACCTCAACGACCTGCTGACCGAGGTCACAGGCGTCCCCTGCTACGTCGCCGATGATCCCCTCTCCTGCGTTGCCATTGGCACTGGTCTAGCCCTGGAACACCTTGATGTACTGAGCGATAGCCTCGAAGAATTCTAACGGCGTATGGGATGGCGTAAACCACGGCTCTGGCCACTCGCAGTAATACCCCTACTCATCTGGCTCACCGCCTGTAGCACTGGCACAACACCAACCGTGCCAGTATCAAACACCAGTACGCCACTCCCCAGCATCGGGGTAGCACCAAGTACCACCAGCGCGACGAATTCACCCGTTATTACCCCCACATCGCCTAGTGCAGGAGTCGCAACCCCTGCCAGGACTGTTCCACCCACTCAGGCGACGACTAGCCGCACAACGCTCGCTACGCCTCGCACAGGATCAGCAACACCGATACTGCCACCATTTACCCTGGCCCCAACCCCGCCTGGTTCGTGCTTCGCTGCTGGCTTCAGCCAGCCAGAGCCAGCAACGTTTGTGGTCTTCGATCCCGTTGTGCGTGAGTATCTTTACTATCGGAAACGCGCCTTTATCTCTGGTGACACCAACGTATTCATCGCGCATTATCCATTCTTGGGCCAAAATAACGACTTGGGCACAGGTATCAACAGCGAGATTCTCCTCGCAGAAATGTACCATCGAACCTTCAAGCTCATTGACGGTGATATTGACTACGAACATTATGCACGGATGCAGGTACGCCAGAACGGCAGATCGGCTGAAGTCATTCTGTCTATGCAGGAAATCTATCTCAATGAAGATTTCTCGTTCACGGGAAGCCAGGTGACACTAAAACTTTTCCTGCAACAGGTCGATAATCGCTGGTTAATCATTCGTACAGACGAACGCACGCAGGGAGAACTTGAGATTGAGCGGCGTTGCAAATAGCACCCGCCCGCACACAATGCCGGAGTAGTCAGCCATCATGAGTACAAGTACGCCCCCGATCTCGCTGCAAACGATCCTGCAACTCTTCCCGACCTATTTGCAACGTCGCCGCCGTGGGTATGGCGGGATTCCCGCGCTGCTGGCAGAAACTGGCCTTTCACGTCCAGCCCTTTTCCTCCTGCTCACTGTCGCCGAGCGCGGGAGCGCTGGTGGCACCGTTGCAACGTTACGCCCTGGTGCGCCATACAGCACTGTTGATACCCATCTGCCCTACCTGATGGAAGCAGTGAAAACGCCTTACCTGCACCACGATTCCGATGACCATTATCGGCTCACCCAAGCAGGGCTAGCCCTGATCACGCAACTGGAAACCGAGATCGCCCACTATCTCGCCACCTTGCAACCAATTCCCGCAGCAGACCTTGACCAACTGGCGGCAATGCTGGCGACGATTGCGGCGGGACTCGACCGCGAGGCTGGTGGCCCCCACGCGCATATCCACTATGCAGACAATATCGCTGCCCTGACTCCAACCTTGCATGATCACCCCATGGTCAGGGTCGAACGCGCAATCTTCCGCCTCTGGATGGCCCGCGACGACGCCCACATCGGCGCATCTCGAATCGCCCACTTCGACGCCCCTCAGGTATCAATTCTGACCCAACTCTGGTATGAGACCAGCGAGAGTGTCGCAGAACTGAACCAACGTCTCGGCGGTATCCATACCCTGGAGACAGTACAGGAGTTGGTCGATGAATTGATCATGCAGGGATATGTCACTTGGAAGGCGGGGGGCTTGCAGTTGGCCCGCGCTGGGTACAATATCCGCGAGTCAATCGAGGCAGATACCGACGACCTCTATTTTCGGCAATGGCCGTCGCTCGACGCAACCCAGCGTATCTGGCTGTACACCACCCTGAACACGCTGATCAATGCATTGCCTCCTGGCACCGCTGCTCAGTCATAAACGCCCAAATGCGCTGCCTGAAGATGCTATACTAGGCCCAATTCTAAACTGAAAATGGCGCACGCTAACCAAAGAGCGATTGGTAACCGCCCCAACTACTTGGTGGTGGCAACAAACAAGGAGTGTACAGTCATGGTGGAAGCGGCAATAGCCTCGGTTAATGGCGCATCCCAACCCACTGCGGTCGATGTCCTGATTGTCGGTGGCGGCCCCACTGGCTTATTCGCCTCATTCTACGCCGGACTACGTGGCGCAACATCCAGTATCATCGATAGCCTGGAGCAACCAGGCGGCGCAGTCACCGCGATGTATCCAGAAAAATATATCTATGATGTTGGGGGCTTTCCTGCGGTCCTCGGCAAAGACTTGATCGCGAACCTTGTCCAGCAGGCCAGTCAGTTTCAACCACAAATGCACTTCAATGAGCGGTGTGAAGGACTGACTTTTCTTGAAGATGAAAAACTCTTTCGCCTGACTACCAATAAGGCGATCCACCACGGCAAAACGGTGATCATCTGCGCGGGTGTTGGCGCATTTGCCCCGAAAAAGCTCGACCTTGGCAACCTAAAAGAGTTCGAAGATAGCGGCAGGATTGTCTACTTTGTCACACGCAACGAAGCGTACCGCGACAAGCGCGTGCTGATTGTTGGCGGTGGCGACTCTGCTGTTGACTGGGCGCTGACCCTGAAACCAATTGCCAAAGAAGTCACGCTGATCCATCGCAGCGACAATTTCCGCGCTCATGCGAAATCCGTTGAGCAAATGCACGAATCGGGCGTAGACGTGAATACCTACTGCGAAACCCATGAATTACACGGCACAGCTGGCAGCCTGGAAGGGGTCTCGTTCAAGCACAACAAGACGCAAGAGGTGAAGCGCGTTGATGTCGATGCCGTGATCATGAGCATCGGCTTTGTCGCTGACCTTGGCCCACTGAAAACTTGGGGCCTGACAATTCAGAAGAACCAGATAGAAGTCGATCCGTTGACGATGGCGACCAATATCGAAGGGGTTTGGGCCGCTGGCGATATTGTGACCCATCCTACGAAATTCAAGCTGATCGCCACAGGCTTCCACGAAGCGATCACCGCTGTCAACCATGCCGTCCACTATATCAACCCAAAGACGCGGCTAGCTGGCGCGCACTCCACGAATCTGGATCTACCGATGGCGAAAACCGAGTAAGCAATACCAACATCTCGCAAATCCTGCACGGTGGCTTTCTGGCAGACTACCAGAAAGCCATCCGCTTGCTCACCTACAGGAAGCGCATGGCACAATCTGTCAAGCGTCGATCAGTACTCCGGCAACGCTGGCTCCCACCGCTGGCCTATAGTCTGCTTGTGCTGCTGTTGCCCCTAGCGGCCTGCACCCAAAGCCCCGTGCCGACGACAGTGCTGGCCACCAGTACGCCGACCAGCACCGTGAGCAGCGCCACCCCAACCATAAGTGCAACATCCACTATGGCGATCACGCCGACCGTGCCGCTGGCAACGCCAACCCAAGCAGTCGCTGGCAGCCCAAGCGCGACGATCAGCATGACCAGTTGCGCCCCCGGTGTGGACTTGCTCGGCTTTTCCGATGCGCTGAACAAGACCCACTTTGCAAATACCAACGTTGGTGGTTTGTCAGGATTGGTCTACGATGCCGCACACGACCACTATTACAGTTTGGTGGACAATGAACGCGACACTCCCGCGCGGTTCTACACCCTGCGCCTGCCGCTGGCGAATGGCGCAGTCGGGCCACCGGCAATCGTCGCTGTTACCACGCTCCGCGACCCAACTGGCAAGCCCTATACAGGCCGCACCTTCGATGGTGAGGCGATCGCCGTCCTCACCAATGGCGACCTGTTGATTGCCTCGGAGACTGAGCCATCGATTCGCCGCTTCACTCCCGATGGCCAGGAACGCGGCCAGCTACCAGTGCCAACCCGTTTTCTGGTCAAGCCAAACGGTGAGGCAACGGGCAACCTGACGTTTGAAAGTCTGGCCCTTACCCCAGACCAGCAGACCCTGTACACGGCGAATGAAGGCCCGCTCACCGCCGATGGGCTGACTGGGATGCTACAACCACGGCTGCGGATTCTGCAATATACCGCCCAGCCAGACTGGACACCCACCGCCGAATATTTCTACCTCGCTGAACCAGCACAGGGCCTCGCCGAAATCGTTGCCCTTGGCCCCACTGAACTATTGATACTGGAGCGGGGATTTGTACCGAATGTTGGGAATACGATTCGACTCTTTCGGGTGTCACTGCAGGGGGCTGTTGACGTGAGCGATCGTGCCAGCCTGACCGATCCGCAGTTAACGCCTTTGCCCAAAACCCTGCTGGCAGATCTGGTCAATTGTCCCGCTGGCAGCGCCCAAAGCCCAGAATCACAGCTGAACCCCTTACTCGACAATATCGAGAGTGTCACACTTGGCCCGCGCCTCGCCGATCAACGGCAGACGTTGGTGTTGCAGAGCGATGATAACTTTGCAGCGGAACAGGTAACGCGCTTCTACGTTCTCGCCTTCCAACCCTAAACCTGTCCCGCACGGAGTACCAGACAAGTGGGGGTCGAAGATGCTACCCTTCCTCTTCTGGCAGCCCTGATCGGTGCAGCAACGCGTATTTCGCTGCTGCACCCACTGACACAAACAATGGTGAACGATGTACGATGCCCTGATGCTAGCCGCAATCATCGATGAACTGAACGATACGCTCCTGGATGGGAAGGTGCAGCGGGTCTTGCTGCTTGACCAGCTCTCGGTGGGGATCGAGGTCTACGCTAATGGGGCACGGCACCAGCTATTACTCAGCGCGAACGCCAGCGACCCCCGGCTGCACCTGGTTAGCCGCGAGGCCAAACTGACTGGCGACCCCAACAAGGTGACACCACTTTTGCTCTTGCTCCGCAAGTGGGTGCGCGGGGCGCGGCTCGTGCGGATCTACCAGGAAGCACCATTGGAGCGGGTTGCCTGCCTGCGCTTCGCCAAATTTATTCCCTATGGCGTGCCAGAGAGTAGCCCGGACGATACCAGCGAGACCATACTCGACGATGACGAAACAGCGCTTGATGGTGAGTTAGTGGAGACAACCATCGTCGTTGAGATCATGGGGCGACACAGCAACCTGATCCTGGTGGGCAGTGATGGCGCGATTATGGAGAGCGCGAAGCGTGTCCCAGCGCGGTTGAGTCGCGTGCGCCAGATCTTGCCGAAACTGCCGTATACCCCCGCACCACCGCAAGAGAAGGCTGATCCGCGCACCCTCACCGCTGATGACCTGACCGCACTACTGACGGCCAATCCAACGGGGCAACTCCACCAGATCCTGGTCAGTACCCTGCGTGGCATCAGCCCGCAGATCGCGCGGGAAATCGCCTTTCGTGCCACTGGCTCGATTCGCACTAAAGCTGAAGCCGCGTTTGAGCAACGTCCGGCGCTTCTGCGGGCTATCGGTGAGATCGTTGCCCCGCTCCGCACTGGGGCCTGGGTGCCAACCCTCTACCTGCGCCCTGCTGACGAACTCAATCATCTAGCAATAACACCAGTTGCCTTCTCGCCAGTGCCGCTTTTTTATCTGCGCGAGATGCAGGAAGAACGCTTCAACAGCCCTTCTGCCCTGGTTGAGCGTTTCTTTGGCGCGACGGCGCGGGTACAGGCGCACGGCCAGCGCAAAGACGCCCTGGCGGCAGTGATTCAGGGCGAGCGTGAACGCCTCGCTGGTCGTGAACGCTCACTGGCAATTGAAGCCCAACGGGCGGAGGAAGCCGAGCGCTGGCGGCAGTGGGGCGAAGCGATCTATGCCTACGCCTGGTCGCTAGCACCCGGTCAGCAAACCCTGGTTGCCGATGACCTGACGGTACCACTCGACCCGGCATTGACACCAAGCGAGAATGCCCAGGAATATTTCGAACGATACCGCAAGGCCCAAAGCGCCGCCGCCAATATCCCCGCCCTGTTGGAGGAAACCCGTCAGGGCATCGCCTATCTCGACCAACTCCTGATCCTGTTGCAGTTGGCCGAGCAGTTCGACCAGATCGCCGCGCTTGACCGCGAATGGCAGCAGTGGCAGCAGCGGCGTCAGCGTCAACCTGATAATGCCGCACCACCCAAGCACCAGCAGCGGGGGAAGAAAGGCCAGCAGAAGCCGCCGCGTGGCGCAGGTGCCGGAAAACCACAAACGTTGCGAACCCGTGGTGGCCACCAGATCTTTATCGGCCACACCAGCGCCCAAAACGACGCGGTGACATTTGATATTGCCGGGCCAGACGATAGCTGGCTCCACAGTCGTGGAGTGCCAGGATCCCACGTCATCATCAAATGGGCTAGTAATCAGCAGGATGAGCAAGTGATTCAGGCGGCGGCAGAACTGGCGGCCTATTACAGTGGGGGCCGTGAGGCTGGACGGGTAGAAGTAGACCACGCCGCACGGCGCGATGTACGGAAAATTCGCGGGGCGGGGCCAGGAATGGTGACCTATCGCAATGAATATACGGTACGGGTGAGTCCCAAAAGCGAAGCAGAACTACGCCAGCGCGGCATCCTGGAGTAGTTATGGGGCAGCGGGAGCATTCCGGCCCCGCTTCCGCATGAACCACGCCAGCAGCAACCCAAGCTCAAAGAGCAGGTACATTGGGGCCCAGACAATCAACATACTCAACGCATCCGGCGTTGGGGTGATGACCGCAGCGGCGATCATCAGGCCCACTGCTGCCCACTTGCGGGCTTTCCTCATCACGTCATAGCTCACCACGCCCAGAGCGGCAAGAATGAACATGACAATCGGCAACTGAAAGAAGATCCCACTCCAAAGCGACAGGTTGGAAAAGAAGCCAAAGACGCTGCCGATAGCAATCAGGTTCGTCACCTTGCCTGCACTAAACCCCAACAGGAAGTGATACATATTCGGGATAGCAACCAGTGAGGCAAAGGCCACCCCACCAATAAAAAAGAGCATCGCGAACGGAATCGTCGCAATGACGTACCGCTTCTCGGTCTTGGTCAGGCCAGGAGCCAAAAACTGAATAATCTGATAGAGCAGCACGGGCATCGCCAACGCGATCCCCAGGTAAAGCGTGATCTTCAGGTAGGTACTGACCAGATCAGTGGCCTCAGTCTGCACCAGTTGCGCGGTGGGATCAGCCCGACTAACGACAGATCCAAAATAATCGATGACGTGCCCAGCAAGAAAAAACCCGCCAATCATCCCCACCAGAATCGCCAGGCACATCCGCACCAGGCGGTCGCGCAACTCTTTCAGGTGCTCGACCAGCGTCATCGGCTGATCATCAGGCAGGTCGTTGTTTGGGGCTTGTGGCGTGTTCTCACTCACAGTCGTTATCGCTCCACCAGTGGGGCTATCGCTATTGAACGCCCAATCGGTGGCGCTCGGGTGTTGTTCAGTCGTGGTCATCCCTACTGCCGTCCTTTACTGCTCGCTCCAGGCAAGAATGATAACGCAACAAGAGCAGTGCAGGTTCCCTGGGATAGTTGTGCCGAAGGTGAAGTATACATGAGGAGAGGGCACGAGGATCGCTACCACACTGCTCGTGTGTCGTCCCCATGCCCCCATCTGTCCACCTATGTCGGCGGTGCGAGCAACGGCCTTGCCCGCTGGCTGGCTTAGTTCATATGCTCGGTGATGTACTCTTGTGCCGAGGCTACTGTGGTCAGCTGATTGGCGTCCTCATCAGAGATCTCTACACCAAACTCTTCTTCCAGTGCCATGATCAGTTCGACGAGATCAAGCGAGTCAGCATTCAGATCATCGATGAAGTGGGCTTCCGGCACCACTCGCTCTTCCTCAACCCCAAGCTGCTCCGCAATAATCTTGCGAAGTTTCTCGTTAACCGCCCCTGTGTCCGCAGACATCTCTAGCTCCTCCTCTGGTCTTTCCCCCCAGGCTACCACCCGGAACGCCCGGATAGCTCGATCCTGGTTTCGAAGTATAGCGACTCAGCGCTTCTGTGCAACAATACGCATAACTGAGGGGAAAAGTTCCCACCTTTCGATAGTATACCTATGCCGTAGCTTCTGGACGTTGTTCTGCAACAACAGTACCAAGTACCCCATTGACAAACCGGCCAGAGTTATCGCTACCAAACCGCTTCGCCAGTTCAACCGCCTCGTTAATCACGGCTTTGACTGGCACATCGCGCTCAATCAGCAGTTCCCACAGAGCCATCCGCAATACTGTACGATCAATCGCTGGTAGTTGTGGTACAGGCCACGTCGGCGCATTCTTCGCAATAATCGCATCGAGCATATCACGCTCAGCCATCACGCCACGCACCAGGTTTTCAATGAAGTTGCGCGTCGCAGGCAACATCTGGGCGTTCCCTAAGTAGCGCCCTAAGACTTCATCCGCGCTGTGCGTTGCTGTATCAATTTCGTAGAGGGCTTGCAGTGCGGTAATACGCGCCTCATGCCGCCGACCAGAAACAACCGCACTCGATCCGCTGCTCATTGCCATCCTTTGGTTGTTCCCCCACTGCCACCACTGCAGCCGATCCAACCACGGTAATTCGCCTATTGTAACATTGGTGTCGCCGAATGGCAGGACTACCGTTAGCCACGGCCTTGTACATCATCAACGTAAACATTGATTTCGCCCACGGCCATCCCTACCATATATTGCAGGGCCTCGCTCACTTCGCGCTGCACACTCTGCCCCAACGCAAAGATCGGGACATTTGCCTGGGCGACAATCGCAATCTCCGCGTGTACCGTGTCGTCATCGACCCGTACATGGACGCCGCTGGGCTGCGGGGCATCACCCTTCCGCCCGCGTAGCAGATCAAAGCGCGGATGGCGCGAACACATCGCCACCACCCCTGGCACACTCAGCGTAGAGCGTTCCACAATCTGCGCTAATACTGCTGGGGCGATCAGCACACGCCCTGGGGCATTGGTTGAGACAGCTACGCCCTCACGTTCAAGGCTCATCTCCCCTCCTTGATCATCAATATTCATCGCGTGGCGTCATCCGCTCCAGATATTGCGGGATGAAATTGGTACTGAGTTCACCACGCCGAAAGAGTGGATCATGTAGAATCCCCAGATGAAACGGCACCGTCGTTTTGATCCCACTGATCACAAACTCTTGGAGCGCCCGCTCCGAACGCGCAATCGCCTCATTCCGATCCTGCCCCCAGCAGATCAGTTTCGCCAGCAACGAATCGTAGTATGGTGGGGCGATGTAGCCTGGGAAGAGGTGCGTATCAAGGCGCACGCCCGGCCCACCAGGGGCCAGAAACCCCGTAATTGTGCCGGCGTTCGGCTCAAAGTTACGGGAGGGGTCTTCTGCCGTAATGCGGCACTCAATCGCGTGTCCGCGCGTTTCAATCTGGCGCTGATCCAGGGTCAACGGCTCACCAGCGGCGAGCCGCAACTGCCACTTCACAAGGTCAATGCCAGTGGTCACCTCCGTAATCGGATGCTCCACCTGGATCCGCGTGTTCATCTCCATAAAGTAGACCTGCCCATCTTTACCGAGCAGGAACTCAAAGGTGCCAACGCTGGCATAGCCAATCGCCTTCGCCCCTTTAATCGCCGCCTTAAAGAGTTGCTGGCGCACGCTGTCGCGCAGATTGGGGGCAGGGGCTTCTTCCAACACCTTCTGATGTCGCCGTTGCAACGAGCATTCACGCTCGCCAACCGCAACGACATGGCCTTTGCCATCAGCAATGATCTGCACCTCAATATGGCGGGGGTCTTCAAGATAGCGTTCAATATAAATATCGCCGTTGCCAAAGGCCGCTTCCGCCTCAGCCTGCGCCACTGGTAGCGCGGTCAGCAGTTCGCGATCCGAACGCACCACGCGCATTCCACGCCCACCACCACCAGCTGCCGCCTTGAGAATAATCGGGTAGCCAATCTTGCGCGCCATTGATTGCACCGCCCGGACGTTCGGCAGCGGTTCCTCGCTCCCTGGCAGCATCGGCAAACCCGCCTCTTTCATCAGCTTACGGGCGAGGGCTTTATCCCCCATTTTTGAGATAGCCGCTCCCGGCGGGCCAATAAAGGTCAGCCCGACCTGGGCGCAAACATCAGCGAGGTAGGCATTTTCTGACAAAAAGCCATAACCAGGATGGATGGCATCGGCCCCAGTAATCCGGGCTGCACTGATAATTGCTGGAATATTGTTGTAGCTGCGGGCGCTTTGCGGCGGCCCGATACAAACTGCCTCATCAGCCAGCCGGACGGCCAACGAGTCCCGATCCGCTTCGCTATAGGCAACTACCGCTTGAATCTCCAGATCACGACAGGCGCGCAAGATTCGCAGGGCGATCTCGCCACGATTGGCAATCAGCACCTTTTTCAGCATTCCACTTCCATCCCACACTGTGCAGTGCCACTGCGTTCTGCTGGGTCAGTTTGCCAGAATCGCCATCTTGGCACCACCAACCCAGCCCATTGCTATACACTACCGACCACGGCACAGCCTCTACATGGCCATCCCACCATCAACACTAATCACCTGCCCGGTGATATAGCGCGCGGCTGGCGAGGCGAGAAAAGCGACTGTGTTGGCAATATCTGCTGGCTCACCAAACTGGCCTAACGGAATCAGTTTCTTCGCCGCCTCTTGTACATCATCAGGCAGGGTTGCAGTCATGTCAGTACTGATGAACCCAGGGGCAACTGCATTGACCGTAATCCCGCGTGAGGCCACTTCTTTCGCCAGACTTTTCGTCAGGCCGATCAGTCCAGCCTTTGCGGCAGCGTAGTTGGCCTGACCAGCATTCCCCATCAGCCCGACAACCGAACTGATCGAGATAATCCGCCCGCTCTCGCGGGCTTTCAGCAAGGGGCGCAACGCCGCCTTTGCACAGAGGAAGGCCCCTTTCAGGTTCGTCGTCAGCACAGCGTCCCAGTCGGCTTCACTCATCCGCATCGTCAGGTTGTCGCGCGTGATCCCCGCATTATTGACGAGAATATCGAGCCGCCCAAGTTGAGCCACCGTTTCAGTGATCAGTTTCGCCGCTTCACCATCAGCAGCCACATCACCGACGATAGCAACAGCCCGCCCGCCAGCGGCAGTGATCTGTTCTACGACCTCTGCTGCGGCATCAGCACTACCACGGTAATTGATCGCAACCGCTATACCGTCCTGGGCCAACCGCAGGGCAATCGCCCGACCAATCCCACGTGCACCACCAGTGACCAGGGCTACCCGCTCCGACGCTTCGCTCATCGATACCTTCCTCACTGTTCACACCGCAAGATACGCTGCATGGTAGCACAAAACAGGCAGAACCGGGATTACTGACACCCAGATTGACAAAATATATAACCCCGGTAC
The DNA here is from genome assembly GCA_039810045.1 of Chloroflexia bacterium. Taxonomy (GTDB): domain Bacteria; phylum Chloroflexota; class Chloroflexia; order Thermomicrobiales; family CADCWN01; genus CADCWN01. The sequence goes on along the minus strand of JBDHWF010000016.1, from coordinate 2,422 downwards.
ACTGAAATTAGCCTTGATCGAAGAAATGAAGAGCGTTGGTACAACAGATTGCTGATCTTCGGGTGAGGGCAGACAGATCGCTCGATCCAGTAAGGGGGAGGAAAGGACTGATCCAGAACACAAAGGCTGTGATACTGTACGTTTACTGGCGCGGCGTGACTTCCTGCGGCAAGGCGCGGCAACCGCCACGGCAGCCCTTTTCGCTGCCGCGCTGGCTGCCTGTGGCGGCACCGAGGGAACAGCAACCATAGCCCCAGCAACGAGTAGCGCACCAAGCGCTGCCCCAGCGGCCAGCGCCGCCCCAACCACTGCCGCAGCCGGAACCCCAGCGAGCGGCGGGGGAGCCGTCGCCACATCAGGTGGCTTCTCGGTCGCCACTCAGGTGGCGAGCCGCACGGCATCACCAGTGAGCGGAGGGGGATCCTTTGACTGGCAACGGTTCAAAGGAACGACACTGCGCGTCTTTGTGCCGATCAACCCAGCACATACCACGATGCAAAAGCTCTTCCCCGAGTTCGAGAAGCTGACCGGGATCAAAATCAACTATGAGGAACTACCCGAGAACAATGCCCGCCAAAAGCTGTTGGTTGAGTTCTCTGCTGGTTCCAGTTCGGTCGATGTGTTCGCCTCCAGCCTGCACCAGGAGAAGCGGCAATATGCCAAGTCTGGCTTCTATGCCTACGTTGACAGCTACTTGCAAGACACAAAGCTGACAAGCCCTGAGTTTGACTATGACGACTTCTTCAAGGGAGCAAAAGATTCAGTTACCGTCAACGATAAACTGCTGGGTATGCCCACGAATATGGATACCAACTGCACCTACTACCGCAAGGATCTCTTTGACGCTGCAGGGATGAAGCCGCCCCAGAATATGGAAGAGTTAGAGGCAGCAGCAAAGAAGTTCCATAACCCACCGCAGATGTTCGGCTTTGTGGCTCGCGGTCAGAAAAACTCGAATGCCACCCAGATCGACCCCTACTTTCGGAACTTTGGCGGCGGCTACTTCGATCAGGCTGGCAACCCGATTCTCGATGGTGAGGGCGATATCAAGGCGGTGCAGTTCTACGCCGATATGCTGAGGAACTACGGCCCCCAGGGGTAACCAACTTTAGCTGGCCTGAGGCAAGCGCCCTTTTCCAACAGGGTCGGGTGGCCCTCTACACCGATGGCGTCGGCTTTGCTGGCCCATTTGAGGACAAGACCAAGAGCACCGTAGCAGGCAAGATGGGCTATGGGCCATTCCCAGCGGGGCCAGCCGGGAACTTCCCACCGATCTTCGCCAGTTCAATGTCGATCTACGCTGGCTCGAAGAATAAAGAGGCTGGCTGGTATTTCGTCCAGTGGGCCACAAGCAAGGCAGTGCTGCTCGCCGTCCTGAAGGGTGGGGTGGCCGTCGGACGCTCGTCGGCCTGGGCCAGCCCGGAAATCAAGAGCGGGTCTGCCTTGCCAGCTGAGTTCTACGACACTACGCTGTCGATGCTGAAAATCGGGGTCCCTGGTCTGCCGCCAGTGGTCAATGTCCCAGAAGCCCGCGACATCATCAGCGTGGGGGTCATCGATGTCATCAACGGCCAGGACGCAAAGACCGTGATGCAACGCGTGCAGCAGGAATTCAAGGCCCTGGTTGAAAAGGAGAAAACATCGTGATCGCTCCGCCCGCGCGTCGCGTTCGACCGGGCGCGCGGGGTACCGGCAAGCGCTTGGGTACTGGGGCGGATCTGGATAATCGGCGCACCCGCCTGCTCTTTCCCGCTCCGGCGGTGATCACCGTCTTGGCGCTGGTCGCATTTCCCCTGGCCTACACCCTTTGGATGAGCCTACACGACTGGTCAGGCTCGTTGAGTGAGTCTGCCCGCTGGGTTGGCCTTGGCAATTATCGGCGGATTTTCTTCGAAGACTCTCGGTTCTGGGGGGCATTCTGGCGAACACTCCTCTTTGGAGGGGCCACTGTCGTGATCCAGGCCGTTCTCGGCACGGGGTTGGCCCTCCTGCTGAACCGCGAATTTCGCGGGCGCAATACCATCCGCACGATCGCGCTCCTGCCAATGGTAACGACTCCCGTTGTCGTGGCCCTGACCTGGACGTTGATCCTCAACCCAACTCAGGGCGTCATTCCGATGCTGATGCCACAATTGCACTTACCGCAGGTGCTCTGGCTCAGTGATCCGAAAATCGTTCTCCTCACGCTGATTCTGGTTGATACCTGGGAATGGACCCCGCTGATTATGCTGATCACGCTGGCTGGTCTGGCGGCCCTGCCGCACGAACCACTAGAGGCAGCACGCGTCGATGGGGCCTCGCCCTGGCAAACCTTTTGGTGGATCACCCTGCCGTTGCTGCGTCCGGCGATTGTTGTCGCCGTCCTCTTTCGGGCAATTGATGCGATCAAGACCTTCGACATCATCTACGCGATGACCCAAGG
>JBDHWF010000015.1:0-47181 GCA_039810045.1 Chloroflexia bacterium | reverse complement strand
GCGGGCCGTGGGAGGGGCAACCGCTGCCGTATGACCTTGCCGCCGCCCGCGCAGCATTAGCTTCATCGCGCTATGGTAGTGCAGCAACCCTGCCACGTTCGACAATCTATTCGGCGAGTGGCTCACTCGCAGTAGCCATGCGCAAAGTATATATCCGCGATCTTCGTGTACCACTTGAAGTAATTGGCGTTGACTGGCCTGAATATCTGGAAGGGCTCAGTAGTCGCGCCTACCCTGCGTTTGAGATTACCTGGATAGCCGATTATCCTGATCCCGAAAATTTTCTTGCGCTGCTGTTTGGGACCAATAGCGGCGAGAATCATACGGCCTATAGTAATCCCGACGTTGACCGCCTGTTCGCTGCTGCCGCTGCCGAGCGCGACCCAGCCCAACGCCGTAACCTGTATTTACAGGCACAGCAACGTATTCTTGATGACGCAGTGCTCATCCCAGTATATCATTCGATCAATTACATTCTGGTGAAGCCACACGTCAAAGGATTGCCGATCACGCCACTGGGAATCTTGGAACTGAATGGGGTATGGATCGAACGCTAATGACGAACGAGACAAACTGATGCGGCCCATCGGGTTTGGCCGATCCGCCAACGAAGCGACCAACGAAGTACCGATGTTACTCGAACCACGCGACCTTGCCCGCCTGTCGCTCGGTTGGAGTAGTTCGTTTACCACTCGCGAACTGGAACAACACCTGCTCACCTATCCTGGTCGTTCCTGGTGGATTCCCGCCACCAATGATTATCTGATTGGTGGCCCCTGGCGACATCGCGATGAAATCGCGGTTATCCAGGAACTGAATGGTCGGCTCCACAATGACGACTTGGTTGCCGCAATGGTGAATGGCTGCCGTGTACGCGGCCTGCAACTGGTCGTCATGCTTGATCAGGCAGAAGGGCGACGCGAGAGTTTCTATAGCCGTATCGGTTTTGATCTGCTGCAACATATCATTATCTACGAATTACCACGCATTCCCAGGGGGATCCCCGAAGCACGCAAACTGCGCTACGTGCCATTGACGCCCGCGCTCTTACACGACCTGCTACACGTAGACCACGCAGCGTTCCCCTGGATGTGGTGGAATAGCTCTGCCGAATTCACGGCCTACGCCGCCCTCTATGGCGTCGAAATCTACGTCGCCTATGAGCCAGAGGGAATCCCCGTGGCCTATGTGGGGCTGACCTCATACCGTGGCTGGGGCCACCTGGATCGAATTGCCGTGCTACCAACGCGCCAGGGCAGCGGCTACGGGCTGGATGCGCTCCACTTTGCCGTCAAGCGATTGGGCGATCTTGGCGCACGGCGCGTTGGTTTGAGTACCCAGGCCGACAATATCCGCTCCCAGCATCTTTATGAGCAATATGGCTTCCGGCGTACAGGCGAAAACGACTATTCGATCTATGGTACCTGGCTACAGCCCAACGACCAGTCAGCCGAGGCCACTACCCCATAATCCAGCCAGCAGTAACTATTGACCAGTAATTCCTGACAGAGGCAACACGATGAGCAACACATTCGGCCAGCTTTTCCGCGTTACCACCTGGGGCGAATCGCACGGCGGAGCCATCGGCGCGGTCGTCGATGGCTGTCCGCCACTGCTCGCCCTGAGCGAGGCTGACATTCAGCCAGAACTTGATCGACGCGCCCCAGGCCAAAGCCAACTCGTCACCCAGCGCAAGGAAACCGATACGGTGCGTATTCTTAGCGGGGTTTTCGAGGGGCAAACACTCGGCACGCCGATCAGCATGATGATTCCTAATCAGGATCAACGCTCGGGCGATTACAGCGAAATTGCTGAGAAATACCGCCCCAGTCACGCCGACTACACCTACGATGCCAAGTTTGGCATTCGTGACTATCGCGGTGGGGGCCGCACCAGCGCCCGCGAAACTGCTGGGCGCGTAGCCGCTGGCGCGATTGCGAAAAAATTACTTCGCGAACGGTACAACGTGGAGATTGTTGCCTGGGTCGCGCAGGTCGGCGCGATCACGGTCGACCTTGATCCTGAGGCTGTCACCCTGGCGGCGGTGGAAGAGACACCGATCCGCTGCCCTGAACCAGCAATCGCTGCAGAAATGATCGCGCTTGTTGAAGCGACCCGCAAAGCAGGAAACTCGATTGGCGGTGTGGTCGCCTGTGTTGCCCGTGGTTGCCCGCCAGGTTGGGGGGCGCCAGTCTTTGATCGCCTAGAAGCAGACCTCGCGAAAGGAATGCTCAGCCTGCCGGCGAGCAAAGGATTTGAGATTGGCTCTGGCTTTGCCGGATCAGCAATGACTGGTCGCGAACATAACGACCCGTTCTACATCGATGATGGACGCGTTCGCACCCGTTCGAATAACAGTGGCGGCGTCCAAGGTGGCATTACCAACGGCGAAACGATCTACTGCCGCGTAGCGTTCAAACCGACCGCCACGATCATGCACGACCAGGAAACCGTCACCCGTAGCGGTGAAGCAACCACCCTGAAAGGGCGTGGTCGCCATGATCCCTGTGTTCTCCCTCGTGCAGTGCCGATTGTTGAAGCGATGGCTGCGCTGGTGCTTGCCGATCACGCCCTGCGCCACGAAGCGCTATTATGCGGTAGGCCGCGCGAATAAGCTGGCAAGTATGCGTTATATTTGCCCCAAACGTTCTAGCATCGGACAGGGTGAGTACCTATTGCCGGGGCACTACCGCTTGTCGCCAGCCGTGCCAACCCAGTCGGCAGCATCCAACGCGAAATAGTCAACAACATGGCCGTAATATTGGCGCTGCTCACCCTGGCGCAAGCCAGCCTTCAGCAGTACCTGCTGGGAGGCGATATTCTCAGGGATCGTGATGCCAACAATGCGAGGCAAGCCTACCGTGGTGAAGCCATAGGCCACTAAACCACGCGCCAGTTCAGTGGCGTAGCCGTGGCCCCACGATTGCCGCCCCAGATGATAGGCCACCTCAACCTCTGGCCCACCATCAAGTGGTACGAGCGCAACGGTGCCAATCGGCTCCCCAGTTGCCCGCAATACAACGGCCCACGATCCTAACCCTGGTTGCGCTGCGCGATTACTGTTCGTCACCCGCGCAAGCCATTCCTCACTGTCGGCTAATGACTGCTGTGTGCGCGTGGCCCCCAGGAATTGGGTCACTTCTGGATCGCGATAAATCGCCAGAATTGTCGCGAGGTCATCATGCGTCCACGGCCTGACCAGCAACCGTTCAGTAGTAAAAATTGTCTCCAACTCCCCCATACCTCCTCCCAAGGCAACACCGCAAACGACCTTCGCGAAATTGTAGTTGACCAACGCGACTGATGCTTCTGGTAAGCCCTGCACACAATACGGAGCAATCCCCCTGTTAGTAGCCAACAGAAAGTCGTATTCTATACTGCTGGCAAATCCGCACGCCTCGGGTTCCTGCGGAATAGGAATGGAGGTTAGGGCGTTGTCGACTGATAGTATCTTTTGGCCTTCTTCAACAGGGAGTCTTTCCTATGGCGCGGTTTCTCAACGGGCGGCTCTTTTATGGCTGGGTAGTTGTGGGAGTTACCTTCCTCACGCTGCTGATTTCAGCCGGGATCCGCTCTGCGCCTGGGGTGTTAATCCACCCACTCCAGATAGACCTGAACTGGAGTATCGCGTCGATTTCCTTCGCTGTCTCCGTTGGTTTGATCCTGTTTGGCTTTGCCGCTCCATTTGGTGGACAACTGATGGTGCGCTTTGGCCCGCGCAAGCTGATGCTCTTTGGTCTGCTGGTCAGTGGGGGCAGTGCAATTCTCAGTTCCTGGATGACCAATATCCTCCAGTTCAACCTGCTTTGGGGGATCCTCAGTGGGATCGGTACCGGGATCGCTTCAGCAGTCCTCGGGGCAACAGTCGCTACCCGCTGGTTCACCGCCCGTCGGGGGATGGTTATGGGGATCTTCGGCGCAGCAACCTCAGCAGGTCAAATGGTCTTTACCCCACTGCTCATCTGGCTTGTTGAGCAGATGAGCTGGCGTGGTGCCGTCGTTGTCCTCGGCGTCATCGCCCTGGTCATCATTACACCAGTCTTTCTGCTCATGCAAGATAGCCCCGCAGACCTTGGCTTGGAACCCTATGGGGGGCTGCCCCCAGGCAGTAATACGCCAGCCTTGGGGATGGGGCAAACGATGGCCCGTGCGATTCGGGTTCCCGAGTTTTGGCTGCTTAGTGGCAGTTTCTTCATTTGTGGCGCCTCCTCAAACGGCATTGTGGGCGTCCACTTCCTCCCCCACTCCATTGATCACGGAATTCCTCAAGGAACTGCCGCCAGCGTCCTGGCGATTATGGGGGCGATGAACTTTATTGGCAGCATCTGTTCTGGCGTCCTGACAGATCGCTTTGACCCGCGCAAACTCCTGGCAGTCTATTATATCTTTCGCGGGTTATCACTCTTCCTCTTACCGTTTGTCACCCAATTCTGGGGCTTACTGATTTTCGCAATCTTCTTTGGCCTCGACTATATCGCCACTGTGCCACCAACAACCGCACTCGTCGCTGATATCTTCGAGCGCCGCGCTGTTGGCGTCGTCTTTGGCTGGGTCTTCTGCGCCCACCAGATTGGTGCGGCCTCAGTGGCCTATGTCAGCGGTGTTCTCCGCTCCACATTCGGCAACTACACCAGCGCATTCATTATGGCTGGGGCATTAGCAGTAGTTGGCGGACTATTAGCATTACGCGTCGAACGGCAGAAACGCGTCGCTCTGCACGACATCGTTCCACCCAGCCCAATTATCGAAGCCAGGGCTTAATGATCACGCGTTCGATTCGCGATCGGATTATCAAGTGTATGATACCCTAGCAGAGAAGGCAGTTTTGCTAGGAGTTGGGAGGGATATTGGCAAGAAGCGAACTGGTTAGCGAGGGCGAATATCTATCGCCGCCAGAAACCAGCGCACAACCACAAGCGACAGCGATCAAGCAACCGAAGCTCGATGCATTCGAGCTTCAGGACGATTCGCCTGCCACAATTCGTAATCTCGTCTTTCGCTTGGCGTGGCCGACCATTCTCGAAAATCTACTCCAAAGTGTTTTCAATATTTTAATGGTCTCGATGGTTGCCCAACTCGGCCCAGCAGCGATCGCTGGGGTGGGGGCCTCATCCGGGCTAGTCCAAGTGGCGATGGCGAGTTTCATGTCACTCAGTATGGGGACAACCGTTCTCGTTGCTCACGCAATTGGGGCCAAGAACTTTGAAGCCGCAAGTCGCGCTACCAAGCAATCGCTGGTGCTTGGCCTGGGCGTCGGCTTATTCATTACAGCGCTTGGATTCGTCTATGCGCCAAATCTGATTCGGATGCTTGGCGCGGAGGCGGAAGTGGTTACCGATGGCGCGGACTACCTACGAGCGTTCTCATTAGGTGGTGTGTTCATTGTCACCACCTTTATTACTGGTGGGGTATTGCGTGGTTCAGGCGATGCCCGCACGCCCATGCTTGTCACTCTCTCTACGCTGATCGTCAGCCTGATCGTCGGCTATCTCCTGATTTTCGGCAAGCTTGGCCTGCCGCAACTCGGTCTCACTGGGGCGGGCCTCGCCACCGCTGGCGCACGCGGAATCGGCTGTCTGATCCTTGTGCTGCTCCTCTTCCGCCCTGGGCGACCATTCTCCCTGCAAGGAAGACGCGGATGGCGACCAGAGCTTGCCCAACTACGCCGCCTACTGAATATCGGATTGCCCTCCATGTTTGAGTCCCTCTTTCGCGCAGGGGGGATGCTGTTCTTCAGTGTGATTGTCTTCAGGCTTGGCACGCAGGTCGCTGCCGCCCAACAGGTTGCCCAGCAGGTAGCCTTCTTTTCAATGATGCCCGGTTTTGGTTTCTCGATGGCCGCAATGACCCTGGTCGGGCAAAGCCTGGGGGCCAATAATCCCAAACGAGCGAAGAACGCCTCCTGGTTCGCCGTGCGGTCCTGTTTGATCTGGATGGGCACGATGGGGTTGGTCTTCTTCTTCGGCGGGCCATATATTATGACCCTGTTCACCAACGATGCAGAGATCATTGAGCAGGGAGCGGCGGCGCTGAAAGTGATTGCCTTTGCCCAACCTGGGCAGGCGCTCGGAATGGTGCTGGCGGGGAGCCTACGCGGGGCCGCTGATAATCGCTATCCGATGGTCACTACAGCAGCGGCAATGTGGCTGGTACGGCTCCCCGTCGCCTGGCTCTTAGGGATCACCCTTGGCTTGGGTCTGACTGGCGTTTATGCTGGTTGGGTTGCCGATACTGTTGCCCTCAGCATTATGAACTGGGTACGTTATCGTGCAGGAGCCTGGCAACGGCGACGGATCAATGTTGGCTAATCGCCTGTTTAGGCTAAGGAGCTATCGATGAACACCGTCATCGTCCGTCCTGCCCACGATGAATACAATGCCTACTACGAAACGTATGTTGGGCGTGTACCAGCTGGTGATATTCTCCAGATCCTCACTGAGCAATACGATCAACTTGTCACCTTACTGTACGCGGTCAGCGAGCAGGCAGCCAATGGCACCTTCGCCCCTGGCGAATGGTCGCTGAAGGAAGTCATCGGCCACCTGAGTGATGCCGAGCGGGTCTTCTCGTATCGGGCGCTCTGCATCGCCCGTGGCGAGACCGCCGCATTACCGAGTTTCGATCAAGATGTCTATGTCACTGCGGCAAACTTCAATGAGTGTACGCTCGCCGATCTGCTGGCCGAGCTATCGCTGCTCCGCCAGGCGAACATGCTGGCGTTTGAGCAGTACACCAACGCGATCAGTCAGCAACGCGGCACGGCTAATGGCGCGGATATCAGTGTTCGCGCGCTGCTCTACATCCTGGCGGGTCACTTCATCTATCACCTGGAAGATATCAGCGAGAAATATCTCCCAGCCCTGCAAGGTTAAGCCAAACTAGCCAACAGGATAATCACGCCCTGGTGCGCAGGATCGTCAGATAATTTGACGATCCTGCAATCAGCGCGTACCATCCCGCCACATACTCTGGTTGATTATTGCATCGTGCCATGAAAGGAGCGGTATGACGGCTGCAACGAATAAGGGGTTTCATCCATTTCTTGAACCAGATCATCCCTACATCTTCATCGATTCCTGTATGCAGGCGTGGCCGGACGCAGACTACGCCAACGCGCACCGCCACGGGGTAACCGTCTATGCCGCCACTGCCTGGGATCCTCATGTCAACGCCGCTGAAGCGCTCGATGCTGGAATGTTCTGGCACCTGATCGCCCGCAAATACCCGAACACCCTGGTTGTTGAGCAGGTCGAGGATATTCATCGCGCCAAACGTGAAGGCAAGGCCGCGTTGCTCTTGGCCGCGCAGGGGGGCGACTTCATTGGCGACCGCTTGAGCCGCATTGAGGCATTCTATCGCCTGGGCTTGCGGATGATGCTCCCCGCCTACAACCGTAGCAACGGGATCTGCGATGGATGCCTCGACCGCACTGATAGTGGCCTCACCCGCTTCGGCGAACTTGTCGTCGATGAGTGCAACCGCGTGGGGTTACTGCTCGACTGCACCCATATCGGGCATCGCGCCAGCCTGGAAATTATCGAACGCAGCACCGTGCCAGTCGTTTTCAGCCACTCCAACCCCAAAGCAGTGGTCGACAATCCCCGGAATATCGATGACGAACAAATCCGCGCCTGTGTCGAACGCGGCGGGGTCATTGGGTTAGCTCCGTGGGGGCCGCTGGTTCTCAAGGCCGGGCAAACAACGCAGCCAACTGTTGATGATTTCGTTGACCACATCGACTATCTCGCGCAACTCAGCGGTTCAACCGACCACATCGGCATCGGCACCGACATGAGTCTGGGTACCTACCCCGATCACGCCCACGATCCGTGGGGCGAAGCGCAATGGCCCGATGTTGCTGACACGTATGGTCGCCTGATCACGACCGATGTGCGCTCCCCACTCCGCGCGCTGGATGGCTTCAGTAACTATGCCCAGATCACCAACCTGATCGACCGTCTTGGTGGACGTGGCTATAGTGATGAGGATATTCGCAAAATCCTGGGGGGAAACTACCTGCGCGTATTTGAGCAGGTCTGGAAATAACCACTGCACAATGACCGTGCAAACCGCCAAAGAAGGAGGACGGAACAATGGCTGAACGAGCAGGACATATTGTTGTCGCGATTCCCTATGATGCAGAGGCCTTCAACGAGGTCTACCGTAACTTCACCGGTGCGGGCGGCTATTTCGCCGCAAACAATATCTTTAGCCGCCTGGTGATCCTTGATGTCCTCAAAAGCGGGGAGATTTCGCCTGACCTAGCCGAGCGCTGGGAAGCCCTTGACGAAGGGGGTCGCTATCGCTTCTATCTTAATCCTGCGGCCACCTGGCACGATGGGCAGCCAGTTACGGCGCATGATGTTGCCTATACCTATGGCGAAGTCCTCAAACATGGCTACCATGGGCTATCCTGGCTCCAGGATATCGCGCGGATCGAAGTGATCGATGACCACACTATCGATTGCTATCTGAAAGCACCAAATGCCGCCTTCCTGGCCCAACTCGGCGCCTTTGTCTTCACCCATATTCTCCCCAAACACCTCTATGAAGGAACCGACTGGGCAACCAACCCACACAACCTGAACCCAGTTGGTAGTGGCCCATTCAAGTTTGTGGAATGGGTGCCAGGAGAACGGATCGAGCTGACGGCAAACGAAAATTATTGGGGAGAAGGGCCCTACATCGATGGAATCACCTATCGGATTATGTCGGAGGAAGACGGCCTCGCCGCGCTAGAAAAGGGCGAAGTCCATTTCTCCGTCCAGAACGTTCCGTGTGACGAGATCGACCAGTGGGAACAAAAGCCAGGAGTATCCATTATGTCTACCCCTGGCAACTCCATCGCGTTCGTCGCGTTCAACTGGACTCGCCCGGTCTGGCAAGACCATCGCGTGCGCGAGGCCGTGGCCCGGGCAATTGATCGCTCGGCAATTGGTCCCCAGGTTTGCCCCCAGGTTCGTATGCCACAGCATTATTATCTCGAAGCGGTTGACTGGGCGTTCAATCCCGATGCGAAAGCACCAGACTATGACCCCGCCGCTGCCGAAAAACTGCTGGATGAAGCAGGGTATCCCCGCGATGCTGATGGCGTTCGCCTGCGGGTGGGGATGGCGTATCGGTCACTCTACACCCACTATGGCGTAGCAGCCAGAGTCATGGCCGAACAACTGGCAAAGATCGGTATCGTGGCCGAGGTCGAAGCAGTTGACCCGGTCGGCTGGAAAGAACGGTTCCAGGAAGGCACCGACTTCGACCTGCTGCTGGATAGCGGCGACATTGGGCCAGACCCCCAATTGATGGCGAGTTTCCTCGCCTCTGATGGGCCACGCAACACCATGCGCTACAAGAATCCAGCAGTAGATCAGGCATTCAAGGAGGGTCGGGCGACGCTCGACCAGGAAAAGCGTGGTGAACACTACCGCCGCTTACAGGCTGAACTGGCGAAAGATATCGCCCGAGTGCCATTTATGCAGCACGGTGAACATCTCCCATTCAGCAGTGACTATACCGGTTGGTCATGGTCCGAAGGGGTAGCAGGCACCGTACCATTCTGGTATCACGGTAAGGTACGGCTGGCAAAGTAACCACAACGCCCATTGCAGCAACACACAGTCCCGCTACGTCGACGTAGCGGGACTGTTTCACATATGCCAATCGGGCCGCTTCAACGGGGGTAAGCGATAACCTCGCCCTGCACCGTAACGCTCACGCACTGATTGCTGAGCGCAGGCACAAAGCCTGGGACGCGTGCAGTAATTGTCGTGCCAGACGGTTGCAAAATCAGTTTGAGTAGCGCATCTTTGCCATAGTAGGTTCGCTCAATGATTAACGCCGTTACATCGCTCTCCGCAGTGGCCGGAGCGATAGCCACCTGCTCGGGGCGGATAACCACCTCGGCAGGGCCATCGGCAAGCTGCGTGCGGAGCGGTAGCGTTCCTAACTCACAGCTCGCCTGCCCCTGTTGCACGACTGCGGGCAAGATTACGGCATCACCCAGGAAGGTGGCGACGTCGGCACTGGTGGGGGCCTGATAGAGGTCTGCTGGGTGGCCGATCTGGGCCAGTTTGCCTTCCTGCAATACGGCTACTTGCGTCGCCAACGACAGCGCCTCCGCCTGATCGTGCGTCACCAGAATGGCAGTCGCCCCAGCTCGCGCCAATGCAGCGGCGACCGCCTGCCGCGTGCCCTCGCGCAAACTCGCATCCAGCGCCGAGAATGGCTCATCGAGCAACACCACCCGTGGATTCGGGGCCAGCGCCCGCGCCAGGGCAACGCGCTGTTGCTGCCCGCCAGAGAGTTCGTGTGGTTGGCGTTGTGCTAGTGCAGGCTCCAGCCCCACCAGATCCAACAACTCCGCCACGCGATCCGCATTACGCCGCTCGCGGCGGGGCAACCCAAAGGTGATATTAGCGAAAACGTTGAGGTGCGGGAAAAGCGCTCCCTCCTGCGCCACATACCCTAACTGGCGTTGCTCAGGAGGCAGGCTCTGCTGCTCATCACACACGACCTGACGATCAATCGTAATCGTGCCGCTGTCCGGGCGCATAAACCCAGCGATCAGGCGGAGTAGTGTTGTTTTGCCACACCCGGAAGGTCCCAGAATCACCGTCAGGCTGCCACTTGGCACGTGCAAGGAAAGATCGCGCAATACCGACACTGCGCCAAAGTGCTTCGTCAGGCCACTGACGCGAACCTCGCTCATCCTTGCCAGCGACCAGCACGGGTGAGGAAATAGGTGGTGGGGGCAGAGATCAGGATCATCAGGAGGGCGTATGGGGCGGCGGCCCCGTAGGCGATCTCACTGGCATAACTCCAGAAGCGGTTTGCCAGTGTCTCGGTGCCAGTTGGCGCGAGCAGCAAGGTCGCAGTGAGTTCAGTCACAATCGAGAGGAAGACCAGCACCGCCCCTGCCCCAATTCCCCGTGTCAGCAAGGGCAACGTCACCCGCCAGAACACAACTAGCGGATTAGCCCCCAACGATCGCGCTGCTTCGTCAAGCACAGGTGGAGCCTGGAGCAAAGCCGCCCGAATGCTGACAGTAGCCAGCGGCAGAAAGAGAATCGCATAAGCAACCAGCAGAAGGCCCGTAGTCTGATAGGCCGGGCGAAGATATCGAACGGCCACCATCACCATCGCCAGCGCTACGACAATACCCGGTAAGGTATGGCCGATATAGGTAGTTCGCTCGATTACCGTTGCCAGCACGCCGCGCCGCCGTACCGAGAGCCAAGCGACAGGGAGAGCGAACACGGTGGTCAGCACAGCCCCGGCAACCCCTAAGCCAATCGAGTGCGCCGTTGTGGTGAACAGTTCTCTGAGCGGAAATGCTGTTGAGGTACCGAGAATCAGCCAGCGACCCAGACTCGCCAGCGGCACACCAAGGGCCAGCACCAGCAGCAAGAGCAGGCCAAAGAAGGCCAATGGTGTCGCCGCGCCCAGACTGACTGGCATTGCCGCCCGCGCTGCGCCTGCACCGATTCGGGCATAGCGCGTGCGCCCACGCAATGAGAGTTCACCGAGTAACAGGAACAGGCAAATCCCCACCAAAACACCAGAGAGCATCGTCGCCCCTGGGCCGTTGAACGTTGATTGATATTGTTCGTAGATCGCGACGGTGAAGGTGGGGAATCGCAGCAGTTCTAACGCACCAAACTCAGCCAACAGATGCAGGGCCACCAGCAATAAACCACCGAGCAACGCAGGGCGAAGTTGCGGAACAACCACTCGCCAGAAGGTGCGTACTGCACCATAGCCCAGAGAGCGCGCGCTTTCTTCCAGCGCAGGGTCAAGTCCGCGTAATGCAGCCATCACTGGAAGATAGACCAGCGGAAAGTACGAGAGCGTAGTGATCGCGACGGCCCCAACCACCCCTTCGACGCGTCCGCCAAACCACGACACCCAGCCAAAACTATTCACAAAGGCGGGTACGGCCAATGGCGCGGCTAACAGAAGATGCCAGACTTGCCGACCGGGTAAGGTTGTTCGGTCGACTAACCACGCCGCCCCAACGCCAATCAGCGCACAGAGCGGCAACGACAACCCCAGCAAGGTGACGGTGTTCAGCAACAATTCCGCCATACGGGGGCGGAACAGGATCTTGATTGCGGCAGTCCAACCAACCTCAATGGTCGCCAGGGCAATAAACGCCAGCGGGATCAGGCTCAACAACGCAACCAGTAGCCCCAGCACTAACGCTGGCGCAGGGGGAGTAATCCCTCTGCGCCAGTGTGCTGGTAATGCTGGTGCCGTAGGTACCGCAGCGGCACCTTGGGCGATCTTCAGCGACTGTTGTGAACCACGATACCCAATCGTACTCAGAGCAGCCCTACCTGTTGCATTAAATCAATCACCTGTGGCCCGTTCAGCTTCGCGACATCAACTTCTGGCGGGTTCAGTTCGTTGAACGGCTTCAGCTTCGGATTCGCTGGCACCGCTGGATTGAGGGTATATTCAAGCGCAGTACTGGTTGCCAGAGCTTGTTGTCCACCCTTGCCAGTCATGAACCGCAGTAACGCCTGGGCCTCGTTTGGATTTTTGCTCGACTTCAGCGCACCGATCCCCGAGATACTCAGGAACGCGCCAGGATCGCGATTTGGGAAAAAGTACAGCTCGGTATTCTTGCTATTCGCGCCAGATTCTGCGCGATCCTGGAACCAGTAATAGTGGTAGATAATCCCTGCGGGAATCTCTCCGGCGTTGACCGCACGCATAATCGCGCCGTTGCCTGAGTAGACCTTCGCATTAGTTTTCAACCCTTTGAGCCAGGTAGTAGTGGTCTCAGTGCCAGTCAACGCCAGCACAGCACTGACGACTGCCTGGAAATCAGCCCCAGCGGGGGCGATCCCCACCTTCCCTTGCCACGCTGCCCCACCAAGCTCAGTAATCGTCTTTGGTAAGGCTGACGCCTGTACTTGCTGCGGGTTGTAGACCAGGACGGTAGACCGGGCGGCAATGCCCATCCAATCACCAGTGGATGGTGAGTAGCGCGCGGGAACTTGGGCCAGGGTAGCTTTATCAACTGGCGCAAACAGCCCTTTGGCTGCCACTACCTGCATTGCCGGGGAATTCTCCGTGATGAACGCATCTGCGGGAGAACCGGCCCCTTCCTGCACAATCTGATTGGCAAGGTCAAAATCTTTGCCATTCCGCAGCGCTACCTTGACCCCTGTCTCGTTCGTGAACGCCTCGGTCATCGCCTTGACCAGATTTTCGTGTTGGGCGTTATAGAAGGTCAGGGTCACATTCGTGTTCAACGGCACAGCGGGACTGGCTACCGCAATAGTACGAGAAGGGGTTGCAGCCACCGCGCTTGCCGCCACTGGTGTTCCGGCAGCAGGCGTACCAGCCGCCGCAACCGTGGTTGTAGCCCGTGGCGCAGCTGACGCTGAACCCGCTGGGGAGGCCGCGTTTGCGGTAGTGCTGGTTGCTGCTGGCGCGGCAGAACTTGGTACTGCCGCAGCGCTAGGGCCAGCTGTGGGGGCGGGCGTCGTACTCCCGCAGGCGGCTAATAAACCTTCGATGGCAACAACCGTTGCTGTTGTGAGAAAAGCTCGTCGAGTAACCCGCATACTCTTTACCTCGTGTTTCACATTACCAATCAATAATGTTAGTATATGCGAACACGTTCAATTCATCAACCCATCAGAAAAGATTTCCTGATGCCTGTACACTATATTACCATGCACTAGAGAATACAAGTCAGCGGTTGGGCAATTTTTATCGCAGTAATCAAAACGCGGCAAAAAGGCAGGCGGGGTATGGAAAACTCCATACCCCGCCTGCCTGAATCGGCACCAATTAGCTGGGCATTAGACCATTGAAATTACCCCACGAGCGACTGCTCCACTTTGCAGCAGGTCAAACCCTTCATTGATTTCATCAAGGGTATAGGTGCGACTGATCAATTCATCAAGCTTCAGCCGCTTCTGTTGATAAAGTTCAAGCAGGCGGAGCATATCAACTTTCGGGCGGGCTGAACCGTAGAACGACCCTTTCAGGGTCTTTTCCATCATCGCCAGTGCCCAGGCATCGATCTGGGCCATCTGGCCTTGTGGTGCGATCCCAACTTCAATCGCCGTCCCACCGATCTTTACCATCTCGAAGGCCTGCTGCACTGTCCGCGCACTGCCAATCGCATCGAAGGCATAGTCAGCGCCATTGCCAGTAATTTCACGAACCCGCGCTACCGCATCTTCTTCACGAGCATTAATGGCGTGCGTTGCCCCGAAATCGAGAGCATAGTCGAGTTTGTTATCCAGCAAATCGACCGCAATCACCTGCCCTGCCTGCAACATTCTGGCCCCTTGAACCACGTTCAGGCCCACGCCGCCACAGCCAATCACCACTACGGAACTGCCTGGTTCAACATGCACGGTGTTCATTGCTGCGCCCACCCCAGTCATCACGGCACAGCCAACCAGCGCAGCCCGATCAAGTGGAATCTCTTTGGGGATCGGCAGGAGTTGTTCTTCGGGGATCACTGCATACTCAGCAAAGCAGGCAACCCGTGCCAGATGGGAGATTGGCTGCCCATCAACTGACAGCCGAGTGGTGCCATCATACATCGTGCCGGCGGCACTCGAACGCCCCGCACAAAGTGCAGGTCGTCCAATCGTGCAATAGTAACAATGGCCGCAGTTGGGGCGGAAGATCAAGACACAATGATCACCAGGTTGGACCCGAGAAACTCCAGGGCCAACCCGCTCAACAATCCCTGATCCTTCATGCCCAAGCACGGCTGGTTTGGGGATCGCCCACTCCCCTTTCATATAATGTAAATCGGAATGGCAGACAC
The DNA here is from genome assembly GCA_039810045.1 of Chloroflexia bacterium. Taxonomy (GTDB): domain Bacteria; phylum Chloroflexota; class Chloroflexia; order Thermomicrobiales; family CADCWN01; genus CADCWN01. The sequence goes on along the minus strand of JBDHWF010000015.1, from coordinate 32,384 downwards.
CCGCAGCCGCGATCTTGACGAGAACCTCACCGTCTTGCGGCTCCGCCAGATCTACTTCTTCGACAACAAGCGGTTGGCCCACTTCGCGCAGTAGCGCAGCGCGTGTTTTCATCTGCCTCCTCCTTTTTTGAAACAGAACAACCCATCTCAGGTCTACCACGATAATAGCCCGGTCTGCCCTGGGTGGCAAACGCTGATCGCCTGATCATTAGTGGTACCGTGTCAGGAGATCATCGAGGTATGTGCTATATGTCTCGGCCAACGCAGAAGATTCAATCACCAACAGATTCTCTGCGTTGAGTTGGGCGCTGCGCGAGAAGTTATACGAGCCAGTGATGACCGTATCATCGATAATCAACACTTTATTGTGCATGAAATCGTGAGGAGCATCTGGCTTATAGCGGTGAGAATCTTTACCAGCTAATCCCGCTCGTTCCACAATCTCACCAATCGCCCCAATTTTCCAGATGTTATGCGGCACAGTCTCCCACTGCCGCAATACATCAGCCATCTGCGTGCGATCGTACAACCCATCAACTTTGACGTGTGCGCCTTCCAGGAGCGCCAGCAAGGCATTCAACAATGTCCCCGAATTGAGCAACATACTACAAATCCGCACCCGCTGCTGAGCTGCCTGTACCCGCTCCGCAACCAGCGCATCAATCTGTTCCCCGCGACCGGGTGAGAAATAGAGAAATGTTTTGGCCGGTGCGCCAGCATAGCGCAGTTCAACGGGTGAAACATCAAACTCACCAGTGCCGTCATTCTGCCGCCGCCGCCACAGTTCCGCGAAGTTATGGCTGTAGGCGGCAACGATCTCGCGCTTGCGAATCTGGAGCAAATTATTCTCCTGAATCGTCCAGGCATCATCGGTAAAATTTGCTGAGCCAGCCCAAACAGCGGGAGCAGCTCCCTGCGGATCACGCACGATATATTTACTATGCATCAGTTTTGGGCCGCCAATCCGCTTGAACGGATACCCTAACGACTGAATAAATGCGCCAGTGCCAGCCTCAGCCGGGTCCATCCCGTCTTTCAGTTGCACGGGTTCTGGCTTATCTGCATCATAGACAAACCGAATCTGCACCCCTGCCGCCGCTCTTTCATGCAGCGCCTGCACAAATGGCCCTGCCAGCGGCGCACTCAGACGACAGTCATACAGCGCAATGTCCAGCGATTGTTGCGCAGCGCTAACAAAATCAACCAGAAGGTTGACTACGGATGCAGCCGCTTGTCCGCCTTCCTTCAGAAAATGAACATCCAGTTCGTCTGGCTCCGTTATCGATCCCAGCATCAAGCCAATCCTTTAACCTAGCCCAATCATCACCAAAAGCATTGTACGCAAAAACAAAGAAAAACAGCGGTTGGTGCCAGCCACACCAACCGCTGCAAAGGGGGAGGATGACAAGTGCGCTCGCCACAAGGACTTGCCATCTTAATGATATATACGCTTAATTATGGTGATTTGATTCACATTTACCAGTTTTATCATACAAGAAGTCGCTGTTCACAGTACGATTAGCGCTAGAGTGGGGCGCGGGAAGCGAATCCCGCGCCCCAGGATAAGGGAGGGAAAGAAAGTATCGTTTAGTGGGTGAAGGTGTAGATCGCCTGGTGGTTGCTCGCAAACCCTTGGGCCACGATATTGACGGCGTTAGTAGGAATCGCCGCATAATCTGCGGAGGCAATCGTCCAGTCGAGCGAACCATCAGCCAGTGCGGTAGTAGTTTCCAGGTTTACTGCCGTGCCATCGGGCAGGTTATACCACACTGCAACTTCCTCGCCAGCAAAGAAGTTTGCTGGCGCTTTCGCTTCAAGCGACTGCGCATCAATGGTCAGGGCTGCTGGAGGCAGCGCGGTATGGTCGAAGGTGTAGACGGCCTCAGTATTGCTCTGCCAGCCATCAACGACCAGATTGACGGCATTGCTGGGAATCGCCATATAATCACTGACAGGGATGACCCAGTCGAGTGAGCCATCAGCTTGTGCGGTGATCGTCTCGAAGTTGACGGCAGTGCCATCGGGCAGGTTATACCAGATTCCCACATCTTCACTGGGGGTAAAATTCGCGGGAGCTTTGGCCTCAAGGGTATTCGGGTTGATCGTCAGTTGGACTGGCTCCTTGGCCGAGACGAGTCCAGCATTCAGCATCCCAGTCAGTAATGTGGCGGCAGTTGCCCCAATCGCCGCGTATCGCGTAATGGTTGCTTTCGACGTTAGCAGACTCATGACTTCATCTCCTTTGAGCAGTTACGGATCTTCGTATTCAACGTTTGCGTGCATCAACTAGGAAATTTCCTGGGCCGGGGATCGATCAGTAGTCTTCCCAGGGAATATGCTGATAGGGCTTGTTCATCCTGCCACCTCAGTGTGGTCAATCGCATTGATTGGCACGTACCAACCTTCTGAAACCGATCATAGGATGTGAATCTGAGAAATGACTGAGATACACCTTTGAATATTCAAAGAAAGCAAAATACCCTGAGCAATAGCTGAGGCAGACTGATCACGATCAGCACGAAGGCTGCGGAGAGACAGCGTGACGATAGCGCAACCCAAACGCATAGCAGTAAGACCAATCACCCAGCATACCTGGCGCCATGGTGGGCTATTCGGGCCAACAGCACGGCGTCAGGTGATTGAAACCGCGGCGGGCACAGCCCATTATCTCGTTGTGGGCAGCGGCCCTCCCATCATCTTCCTGCATGGGCTGGACGCTTCGGTACGCTGGTGGAACCCAACTATCCGCGTCCTCTCGCGCCACTTCCGTTGCTTCGCCCTCGACTTTATGACGTTTGACTACTGGCGTGAACGCTCCCGCGTCAGGCTCCCACAATCTGGCGATTTCGTTGCTGCCTGGCTCCAGGCACTCCAGCTCGACCGCACGCACGTGATCGCCCATTCGATGGGTGGCTATTCGGCCTGCCAGCTGGCGATCGCCTATCCTGACCTGATTGATCATCTGGTGCTGGTTGCTCCAGCAATCACCGAACAACGGCGGCTCTATCTGCACGAACTACGGCAGTTGGGCCCATTTGCCTGGAACATTACCCCAACGTTTGTGCCAATCTTCGTTGGGGACTCGCTGCGTACTGGCCCAGTACGCTGGTGGCGAGCGGTGCAGGAGTTACAACAGGCGGCCCCACTACCACTCAGCAACATCACTGCACCAACGCTGTTGATCTGGGGTACGCGTGACCCACTGGTGCCTGTTACCCGCAGTGCTAACCTGCAAAGACAAATCGCCAACAGCCGCCTACTCCTCTTGCGGGGGGCGCGGCATGTGCCCATGTATGAACAGCCAGACGCGTTTAATCAGGCAGTCAGGGCATTCTTTGCTGGTGAAGCGGTCGGCACAACAGTTGACGCAGATCAGACCAGATCGGTTTAATCTGGCACGGAACGAGTGTACCAGTTGACAATACCGATCAGTAGCGCGATCCTGCGTGCTGAGGAAAACGATCCTGGCACACAGCACAAGATGGAGACAGGGATGCTTCGACGACTCGGTGGTTCACGGTCCGCAGCGACACGCGGCTTTATCCTACTCGCGCTGATGCAGATGGCATTTGGCTTTGCCTTGAATGCCCAGCAAAATATCGTCACGAATTACTTTGAGAATATTCTGGGCCTGCAAGGGCCACAATTCGGCTATATCACCGCGATCCGCGAGATTCCAGGCTTCCTGTTGATCTTCCTCAGTGCGCTCTTTTTTCGCGTCTCATTGCAACGCGTCACCGCCGGAGCGCTCTTTCTGCTGGCAGTTGGCTATGTCTTATTCGGGGCATCCAACAGCTTTTGGACAGTGGCTCCGTGGGTCATCGTTTCCAGTATGGGCTATCACACCGTCTTGCAAACCCAATATGCTCTGGGAATGAGCCTGACTACCAAAGAGAAAAGCGGCGCGATTCTTGGGCGACTGACTGCGCTGAGTCAGGGTGGTTCTTTCATCGCGTTAATCTTCATCCTGATTACCTTCCACTTTGGCTGGCTGACCTTCCGCCCAGCATTCGTGATTCTGGGCATTGTTGCAGCCCTTGGTGGTCTGGCGATTATGGGCTTTCCGCACCTCCACGATGGTGAGGAGCGTGAGCAACCAGTGGAGCGGCCCCGGATAGTCCTGCGAAAAGAGTACCGCTATTACTATTGGCTCAGCCTCCTCGATGGTGGCCGCCAGCAGGTCTTCTTCTCCTTTGGCCTCTATGTGCTGGTTCACGCCTTTCACCTTTCAGTGGCGCAGATCTCTGGCCTCCTGATCGCGATTACCTTTGCCTCAATGCTCTCTGGTCCCACGATCGGCAAGTTGATCGATCAATATGGGGAGCGGCAACTCCTGGCGGGGGTAAATGTTGGCTATGTGCTGGCGCTGGCGGGCTACGCCTTCACCACGAATGTGATTGTCGCCTGTGCCTGCTACATCATCTACACCTTCATTATGCCCCTGTCATCAATGGCCAGTGCCACCTATCTTCGGAAGATCGCTGTTCCGTCCGATCTGGCCCCGAGTTTTGCCATGGGCACCACGTTGCAGCACGCCGCCGCGATTGTGGTCCCAATCACCGCAGGCTTCATCCTCAACTTTGTCGGCTACCAAATCCCATTCATGATCGCGTGCGGTTTCGCCAGCCTCACCTTCTTGGTGACGCGCAAACTTGACCCCGAAAATCAGCGAGTTACCCATAGCCCCACCGCCGAGGAAGCTGAGAAAATCGCCGCGGCGAATGCCGAAGCGGAGCTTGGTCTGGCTACCCCCACTGGCACACCACCACGCCCGATCCCCGCTGGAGGGGATCAGGCTGACTAATCCGCAACAGGCCGATCCTGCGGTAGCACGAGATCGCGTTCGCGTAGGTGCGCTCATCCCTGCGCAGGCTGACCCGCTGCACGCTGCACCAGCGTTGAGCAACCAACGAGGCAGCTACTGCGTTGTAGCCAGTGAATGATTGTGCTCGATTTCGGAGAGTTTTCGTGATGTCCCAAGAACACCAATGGTGGCGACAACTGCGCGCCAGCCATCAATTCCTCGCCAGTCACGCCTTTTATTCGCTAGCGCTATCAACCACCCTGGCAATTAGCCTGCTGAGTGCGCGCAATATTGGGTTACACACCAATGATCATGCCTGGTTTGTCTGGAATATCTTCCTGGCCTGGATTCCTTATCTAGCAAGTCTCTGGGCAGACTCCCTGCATCAGCACCCGCAAACGCGACCCTGGCACCTGATCGTACCAACCGGGCTTTGGATCGTTTTTTTGCCCAATGCGCCGTATCTGATCACGGATTTCATGCATATTCGGCAGCGCCCTGATATGCCCTGGCTTTTCTGGTACGACATGATCCTGATGGCAACCTTTGCCTGGACTGGCTGTATTCTCGGAGCCTTCTCGCTCAGCACGATGCAGCGCATCATTCGTGATTACAGCAGCAGCTTAACCAGTTGGCTCTTTGTGCTGGCCTCAGCCGGGTTATGTGGCATTGGACTGTACCTTGGGCGCTTCGAGCGCTGGAACAGTTGGGATATCTTGCTCCACCCCAAAGCAATTGCCTATGATTTGATCAACCCCATTCTTGACCCAATTGGCCACCTGCGACCACTGGCAATTTCTGCCCTCTTTTCCGCCTTCTTTCTGATCAGTTATCTGACAATTGCCACGAAGCCCACCAGCGATCTGAACAAGCCGCTAGCGACCTGATCACAACCAGGGTAATCTTGAACAAATGTTTGGGGAGTCCTGCACAATACCGCCTACCTCCCCTTTACAACTCATGGTACGATTAATCTGGAAATACCGCGGAATGATGATTACGCTAAGGTAACACCATAATGATACGACGAACGAGTGCGCTACCCGTGCAAGTAGCACAAAGCCTCCTCCAACGGATTATCGCCGAAGAGTTTACCGCAGGCACAGTCCTCCCGTCCGAACGCGAACTCCAAGATCACTATGGGGTCAGTCGACCTGTCGTACGCGAAGCAATCAAGCTCCTGGCGGCGCGGGGCATCATCTCCACCAGTTCGGGGCAGGGGGCAGTCGTCGCTTCTGACATGACCAGCCCGGCCCGTGACGCACTCGTACTCGCCTTTTACCGCGCCCATGCCAGCGCGGAAGATATTCTGAATACGCGAATGTTGATTGAGCCAGAGATCGCAGCAATGGCTGCTGAACAGGCCACGCCGCTGCAAATCCGCCGAATCAATAGTGTAACGCGGGCCTTTGACGGCGAGAGTGATGGCAGCGAGGAAGCCCAGGCGCGGCTGGCGGAACGCTGGTCAGCCACCGATGCGCGTTTCCATGTGCTGTTAGCCGAGGCCAGCCAGAATCCTGTCTTGGCGATTCTGGCCGAAGTCATTGTTGGCATCCTCTGGCAGCAACGGCGCAGCAGTCGCACCCGGCTACCCGGCCCAGAACGCGAACTGTCGATGGAATACCACCGCATCATTGCTGCGGCAGTAGCTGCACGTGACCCAGAGGCCGCCCGTCAGGCAATGCTTGAACACCTCAAGGCAACGCGCACAGCACTGATGCAGAACCCAGATGATCTGCAAAGCACGATTGACGTGATGATCGAGGGGAATCGCGCTTAGACCTGTAACGATGCCCCCGCTGGCCCGCCTGTGATACGGTAGAGCGGGGGCAAGGAAAAGGAGCGTGCCGATGCCTGCGGTCACTGTTGAATCACGCCCAACTAACCCCAAGATTTTACTGCAATCGGCAGCGCTCACCGTAACCATTACCCCTGGCAAAGGGGGCGACATTACCAGCATCGTCCACCAGTCAACGGGTCAGGAAATCTTGTGGCAGACACCCTGGGGTGGGCGCCCCAGTGGCTTTGCCTTACCGGGCAGCGATTCGACCGACGCCTGGATGCAGCAATATCCTGGTGGCTGGCAATTACTCCTGCCAAACGCCAGCGCGGCCTGCACCGACCAGGGTATTCAGCATGGCTTCCATGGCGAAGCAGCCGTATCGCCCTGGGATTGGACAGTTGAGGATGATACGCTGTGCCTCAGTCTGGCATTCTATACGCTCCCGCTTACCATGGCCCGCCGTTTCAGGATCGACAACGATGTGCTCATCATCGACGAAGTGATAGCGAATACCAGCGCCGAATCAGTCGCGCTGATCTGGTGTCATCACCCTGGCTTTGGCGGGGCGCTATTGGCAGGGCCAGCCCGCATCACCACTGGTGCCCAGAAAATCACCGTTGACGACCAGCCAGATGCTCGCGGGAATGCCCTATACCCAGGCTACGAATCAGCATGGCCTTACTCTCTTGGACAGGATGGTGAACAGAAAGACCTGCGCCATCCCCTCGATGGGCAACACGCAATGGCCTACCTGCATGACTTCACCGCTGGCTGGGTCGCGCTAACGCGCATTGATGGGGCGATTGGGATGGCCCTTTCCTGGGATCACACCCTCTTTCCCTGCGCGTGGCTCTGGCAAGAGTTGGGCGGCAGCACAGGCAGACCCTGGTTTGGGCGCGGGCGCGTTATTGGCCTGGAGCCAGCAACCACCTGGCCCGGTCGCGGTCTTGCCGCAGCAAAAGCGACCAACCGTCCGCTCCTGCAGCTGGGCGCTGGCGAAAGCCGCGCCACCACCCTACGCCTACACGTCTTCACTGGTCTGAGTGAGGTTGATGCTGTGAGCGAGGGCCGCGCCACTGGCCCAGTCGCGCCGCAGTGAGCGCAAAACTGGATCGTCCGACCAGCGAATGACAACAACGGATCCGATACATTTTCTAGCGCATATGCGGGTGAATTCGTCGATGACAATCGCGGCACAGGCAGGCGATGTTTGATAGTGCGTTGGTTCCATTTACGGAGAGCGGGATGATATGATGCGCGTGTAGCTCCGTATTCCCCTGCCCACAGTTCTGGCAACGATAGGCTTCTCGACGATAGACGGCACGGCGAATATCGTCCCAATCAGGCGGATAGTTCGCCCGCCTACGATGGCGGCCAATCAACCACCAATCGCGGATCAGCGCACCCGCAATTGCCGAGACAGCAACAACAGTGCAGAACTCAATACTGAACATCCCGCCCCCACTCAGACGTACATGACACACCCTGGCTGTCTATTCCTCAATCTGTATCGCTACACGGCGCCTCACCCTTATGGGATATGTCGTGCCAGCCCTGTAGCCAGACGCCGCGCTATGCGCCTGCCTCCACTCTGCTCACCACAGTGCCATCGGCCAGCCAGCCATCAATCTCGCTTTGGCTAAAACCTGCCTCGGTCAGAATTTCGACGCTATGTTCACCAAGCAATGGCGGGTGACGCTGTGGCTGCGGAGGGTCATCACTGAACCGCACTGGCGAGGCCACGAGCGGTACGCTACCAGCAGTGGGGTGGGTGATTTCCGTCACCAAGCCCCGCGCTAGCACATGCGGATCGGCAAACGTTGCAGGCAAATCAAGCACTGGGGAAACGGGAATCTCTGCCGCCCAGCAGCGGTCATTCCACTCTGCGGCGGTCGCTTCGCGCAACGCCACCGTGAGGATTGGTACCAACACATCACGATGCTGAACACGGTCACGATTCGTGCGGAAGCGCTCATCAACGGCCAGGTTGGGCAGACCCAACACCACACAGAAGCGGGCGAACTGTGCATCAGTACCCACAGCCACCATCAGGTCTCCGGCTGCCGTCGGAAAAGTCTGATATGGCACGATAGTTGGATGGGCGTTACCGTGGCGCTGAGGGGCAGTCTGGCCGATCAGATAGCTACTGGCCTGATTCGCCAGGAGCGCCAGCGCACTATCGATCAGCGACAGTTCCACCCGCCGCCCCACGCCAGTGCGTTCGCGCTCGACCAAGGCCGCGCTAATCCCCCATGCGGCGAGGCAACCAGTCACAATATCAACAATCGCGACACCAACTTTGACTGGCTCACCTGCTGGCTCCCCAGTGATACTCATCAGGCCACCCATCGCTTCAATGATCGTGTCATAGCCCGGACGCGCTGCATAGGGCCCCGTGCGGCCAAAACCGGTCACGCTGGCATAGACCAGCCCAGGGTTCCGCTGACGCAAGACTGTTTCATAACCCAGCCCCCAACGCTCCATCGTGCCAACTTTATAGTTTTCAATCAGGACATCAGCTTGCTCAGCCAGCCGCAGCAGAATGATCTTCCCCGCCTCGCGGGAAAAATCAACCGCAATACTGCGCTTATTGCGATTAATCCCGACAAAATAGGCACTCTCACCACCGGGCCACGGTGGCCCCCACTGCCTGGTTTCATCCCCACGCGGTGGCTCAACCTTGATCACTTCCGCGCTGGCATCACCCAGCAGCATCGTGGCAAATGGCCCAGCCAACACTCGCGTCAAATCCAACACGTTGATTCCAGTCAGCGGCCCTGCAATCATCTGCTAAATCCCTACTCATTGGTGTTTTCTTCAATGCGCCAATACGCTGATTATAACGAACAGCAGCGCAGACACGATTATCTGCGCTGCTATCGCTCTACCGCTAGTAAGAGATCCTTAGCAACTGCGCTACTGCCCGGTCGCTGCGATCATATCCAGCAACCCTTGCATATAGCCAATCGCATGGGCGCGCCCGCGATGTTGCCAGGTGCTATCATCGATCATATGCGGTACATGATCATCAAGGAGAAAGCCAGTAAAGCCATTCCGCTTCAACCGCAGCATCGTTTCGGCAGCGTTATAGTTCCCCTCACCAATAAAACACTCGGCGAACGAGGGCACTGTGCCTTTAACATCACGGAAGTGGACGTAAAGAATCCGCCCACTCGGCCCAAAGTGTTCGATCATCTCGGCAACGTTCGCCGCCCCACCGGGCATCTCCGAGCAACACCCCAAACAGAGATCTAAGCCCCAGGCATCGCCACTTGGGAGATCGAGCGCAATCTGTTCCGCGCGCTTGAAGCCCTCGATATTCCTGAAAAGCCGTGCTACCCCACCAAGTGTGGGCATTGGTGGGTCATCTGGGTGCAGGGCCAACTTGACGCCAGCCTCTTTCGCGACTGGTAACACCGCCCGCATAAAATACTCATAGTTTGCCCACATCTGGTCTTCGGTCACTGCGGTGCCGCCCACCTCTTCTTTGACCCAGAGTGCTTCAACCTTCTCATCGCGTTTGGCGACAAAGGTGCTTTGCCCGCCACCAGGGGTAGTTGTGACCAGATCCATATCAAACGACGTGACATGAGCACCGCCGCGACCGGGTGAGGTGCGGGAGGTACGCCAGACCGAGTTTGGCATGAAGTGATAGCCCAGAATCGGGATTCCAGCGCGACCCACATTGCGAATCGTGGTCTGGTATTTCTCGATCTGCTCGTCGCGCCCTGGCAAGCCAAGCATGGCCTGATCATAAAAGTGAATCGGCACGTTCTCAATCGCCTCAAACCGCAGGCCATATTCCTCGGTTTTCGTGCGTAGCGCCAGAATATCTTCGTAGGCCCAGGTGCCATCGTGATCGGGGAGTTTGGGGGTATTCATCTGTACCCCAGGCACCCCCAACTGCTGGGCAAAAATCAGCTTTTCATCGAGTAACTCGTTAAACTGACCGACAGCGATCCGCATCCCCAAAGCCTCAGCCATGATGTATCCCTCCTCCACGCAAATGCTGACCCAACCAATGCCGATTGACGGCCTATTCATCGCTTGCTATAGTCAATTTGTCAAGCAACCAACGGACCCGATCGATCTCCACCTCATTCCCAACAAGCAGTTGTGACTGTTTGTCGGGCGATGAAGAGTGCGGTGGGCAAAGGAAGTGAGGAGGCAAACCAATGCGCAATCGCCAACAACTCTCACGACGAACGTTGCTCAGTGGAGTACTCGGCAGCGCTGCGGCTGCGCTCCTGGCTGCCTGCAGTGGCGCAGCCAGCACCCCTGCCGCCAGCACTGCCCCTGGAGCAGCACCAACACAGGCCAACCCATTCGGCTCAGCTGCGCCCACCGCCACCAAGCCTGCTGCCAGCGCGGTAGCATCAAGTAGTACCGCACCATCATCCAATGCCAATGCCGCTACCAGCCCATCAGCCGGCCCAATCACCGCCACCGGGAAAATGACCTATTGGGGCGGCCTTATCTTCTCTGACGATGCGAACAATATGCTCTCGCAGGCAGTGAAAGATTGGGGCAAGCAGAACAAGATTGAGATCGATGTGGTGATGATCAACCAAAACGAGACCAACACCAAGGTCGCCGCAGCGGTTGAATCAAACACCATGCCCGATGCCCTCGATATGGGCCTCGATCTGATGCTCCTTCTCTCGAACACGGGCAAACTCACTGCGCTCGACGATCTCTATCAGAAGATTGGCACAGCGCAAGGGGGCTGGCTGAAAGGGACGGAAGACGCCACTGACCCAAAAAAGTTTGGTGGCTCGCGCAACGGGATCCCCTTCGGTGTTTCCGGCAATCTGCTGTTCTCCCGGAAAGATGTGTTGCAACAGGCAGGGATCGCCGTACCAAAAACCTGGGAGGAACTGAGTACAGCAGCGGAGAAAGTCACGAAACCACCACTTTATGGGATGGGTCTCGCGCTCTCCAACGTGGGCGATGGGAACTTACAGGTGTCTGTCCTGCAATCCTACGGTGGACGGATCGCTTCGGATGATGGCAAGACCTGCACGCTGAAATCCCCTGAAACGAAGACCTATCTCGAGTGGGTCACTAGCGCGTATAAGCGGGGGCTCTTCCCACCAGGAGCAACAACCTGGGACGGCGCGGGTGACAACAACGCCTATCTCGCTGGTCAGGCTGTCTTTATCGCCAATACTGGCAGTGTGGCGATCACCGCCCAGGCGAACAAGGACACTGATCTGGTAAATAACACTGGCTACTCCTCACTGCCAAGTGGCCCCAAGATGAAGATCTCGTCGTTCGGGCCGAATGTTCGGGCAATCCCGAAGAGTGGGAAGAATATCGAGCCCGCGAAGGCATTGATTGAACATCTTGCCAACCCAGACTTTCTCAATAAGTATTACAAAGTCGCGATCTATGGCCCAGTCTTGCAGAATCAATTGAAGTTCGACGCCTTCAATGAGCCGATTCGCGCGGGGCTGGCCGACCTAGCGCAAAATGGCACCGCCCCTGGCTATCCCGATGTCAGCAATACGGCCTACGCCGACTTCAATAACAACTACATTGTGCCGAAAATGATCCAGCGTGTCGTGATCGATAACTATGACCTTGATCGCGCCATTGATGAAGCCCAGAAGGCGGGCGAGGCGATCTACGCGAAATACAAGTAAGATCCCAACTGAGGAGTAACAGGCGTGAGCGATAGCAGCTAAGGCTATCGCCTACGCCTGCCTCTATCATCAGGCACTATCCAGGGGAGAGGCATCAATGACTGCTCCAGTCACGCAGGCTTCTGGTCGGCGCAGATACCTGACGATGGCCCACCGTGAGGCGTTGGGTGGCTACCTGATGGTGCTACCCGTCTGCCTGGTCTTACTGGGCCTCGTCGCGTACCCCTTTATCTACGCCATTGTGATCTCGTTCACCAGTCGCGTCGTTGGCGATCCTGGGGTGTTTGTTGGCTTCCGTAATTATCAATTTCTATTCAACTGGGTCAGCTTCAACCGCGCCCTAACCAACACCGTTACCTTAGTGGTCGTAACCGACATTCTCAAGTTCTGCATTGGCCTGGGGCTGGCACTTCTGCTGAATGAGAAGATCAAAGCCCAGGGTCTGTTCCGCTCGTTCATCCTCTTACCGTGGGCGATGCCCGCATTCGTCAGCTATCTCACCTGGCGGCTACTCTTTTTGCCGATTGGTGGTGGCATCAATTTGCTGCTCAATTCGTTTGGCCTCAATGTTGGGGTGATCGACTGGTTGGGCCAACGCTCAACGGCGATGCCTGCTGTCATCATCGCGACTGTCTGGCGCGGTTTTCCATTCTGGGCTATTTCGTTTCTGGCCGCGCTGCAAAATGTGCCACCAGAGCAATACGAAGCGGCAAAAGTTGATGGCGCTGGCACCTGGCAGCGGTTTCGCTACATCACCCTGCCGAGTATCCGCCATGTAATTATTGTCGTCACGCTGCTCTCGTCGATCTGGACCGCCAATAGCTTTGAAAGTATCTGGATTATGACGCAGGGCGGGCCATCCGATGCCACGATGGTGCTGCCAGTACTCGCCTTCTTTGGCCTACAAAGTCAGCGGCTTGGTGAGGCGGCAGCAGTTTCGGTCGCCATTGTGCCTGCGCTCGCAATTCTCGTCTTCATCGTGGCTGCGCTCTTACAGCGCGAAGATTAGCCCGATCAACCGATCTGGAGGCACCCCTGATGGCGACACTTTCCAACCTCGATTCGCCAATTCAGCAACAAGCCGAAACGAAACGGCGCATCACCATATCCTGGAAACTGGTGGGGATCTACCTGGCGCTCGTGATCGTTTGCCTGATTGTTCTTTTTCCGATCTATTGGATGGTCACGATCTCGTTCAAAACGTCGCGTGACATTTATCGTGTCCCCTCGCTCGTTCCTCAAACAGTGACGACCCTCAACTATGAAACACTCCTGGTCAAGAAAAACTTTCTGGTCAATATCCGCAATAGTTTCATCGTCGCCTCTGCTGCTACGCTGGTTTCGGTCTTCATCTCATCCCTGGCCTCGTATAGTCTGGTACGGCTGAAATACCGCTTCCGAGGCACCATTGGGAAGTTGATCTTGCTGGCCTACCTCACGCCATCATCGCTCCTGTTCATTCCACTATCGGTACTGGTAGCCCAAATGAACCTGGGGAATAGCCTGCATGGGCTGGTGATCGTCTACCTGACGTTCTCCACACCATTCAGTACCTGGCTCCTGATGGGGTATTTCAAAGGAATTCCACCCGACCTGGAAGAACAGGCGATGGTCGATGGGGCCACGCGCTTCGGGGCAATGACCCGAGTACTATTGCCGCTCGCCGCGCCAGGGCTAGTGGCAGTGGGCATCTTTACCTTCACTGGTGCCTGGAACGAACTCCTACTGGCACTCATTTTCATCACGTCGGAAGACAAGCGCACCGTGCCAGTCGGGCTGCAATACCTGATTACTGGCGATGTCTTCCTTTGGGGGCCAATTATGGCTGGCGCCGTCTGCTCCGCCCTCCCAGTGATGATCCTCTATTTCCTGGCCCAACGATATATGGTGCAGGGCCTCGCTGCGGGAGCGGTCAAGGGATAAGCGCTGATAATAGTGCTGGCCCACCCCACAAAAATGGGGTGGGCCAGCTTCGTTCGTTGTATTAGATGGAGAAGGTATCGCCAGCAACTGGGGCGTGTGGTTCACCAACTGGCTCGTTAGGAATCACCATCGCTGCTACCAGGTAAACCACTGGCGCAACTGGGAAGGTGGTCAAGGTAGCGAGCACCCAGCCGATACGCACCAGCGATGGGTCAACATTGAAATACTGGGCGATACCCCCTGAGAGGCCGGTTAGCTGTCGCTCGCCACGGGAACGGTACATGCGGCGGGCTGTCTGCTGGTAAGTATTCATGGTCGACTCTCCTTCTTTCTGCGTTCTTCTCAGTGCATCTCCGCACTGGCTATGCTCTTACTGTAGCGGGGGGTCTTGACGAACTGATTACGCGGTTGTGACATTTCGATGTCGTTTTCTTGGCAGTTGTCACAGACCGCTAACAGGCAGCGATGACGACCAGCAAGGGCCACAACCTTGTACTATTTGGGAGTTTGGCTATCATAGCCACAGCAGCGCGCAACGTGGCAATGGCCCATTGCTGACGATGAAGGCAAGAAGGAGTCTCAATGACCGAAGCGACCAGCCCGATCAGTAAAGAACTACTCGAAATCCTTGTCGATCCCGGCGACAAAGGCCCGCTTGATCTGGTCAACGAGGCCGAAGGGAAATGGTGGCTGGTGAATCGGCGTAATGGGAACCGCTACCCTATCGAAGATGGGATTCCCGTTATGCTGCTGGAAGAAGGGGAGAAGTGGCGCGATAGTAGCGTCATTACCAGCTAACCACCATTGCTTGTCCAAACCGGTACAGGCTGGTACGATCACTCTGTTGACGTTCGTACAGTCTGTGTCGGGGGTGCGCTGTGCCCGATCGTTCGCCCATCCGCCATCGAGCAATGCGCGTCCTGGCGTTACTGTTACTACTAACGCCGCTGATGGCCGCCCGCACAGCAGCGCAGGCTGAGGCACCCCGCTTCGCCGCGCCACTCGCCGGTCAGCCTGGCCCTGGCACCTGGTTTGTGGGGCAGTGGTATGGCAACACCGTCTGGGCGCACGATAACCCCTATCCAGCGGGGCAAGGGCTACACTTTGGGATCGACTTCATCACCGCCTGTGGTACGCCAGTCCTCGCCATCGGCGAAGGGACGATCTTTGCCGTCGATGGCCCGTACGGTTCAGCCCCGCACAACGTTGTTGTGGCCCATGCCGATGGGATTTTCTCGCTCTACGGCCACCTCCTGGAGCGATCTCCTGTTACCGTGGGGCAGGTGGTTCACACCGGCGACCCAATCGCGCGGTCTGGTGACCCAGCAGGACGCTGTGATCTTGACCCACACCTCCACCTGGAAATCCGCCGCAACATGATGCATGAAACGACGAACCCGGTGCCACTATTGCGTATCGACTGGAACCGCGCCACCGCAGGTATCCGCCGCAATGGCACCACCTTTGTTCGTGACCTCGATAACCCTGTCCGCTGGATGACCATTCACGATCAACCTGACGTGATCTTTGGTAACGCCCGCCTGAACGACTACCCCCGAGCGTGGCCATGAGGCAAGGGACACC
Source organism: Chloroflexia bacterium (assembly GCA_039810045.1). Taxonomy (GTDB): domain Bacteria; phylum Chloroflexota; class Chloroflexia; order Thermomicrobiales; family CADCWN01; genus CADCWN01. Next base: position 16,645 of record JBDHWF010000015.1, on the reverse strand, counting down.
GTACCAGCTTGGTATCGTCGTAATCGTCCTATTCCTGACCGCCTGTGCGCCGTGGTCAACAACGCCTACGCCAATGGTGAGTACCCCGCCGCCGAGCAGTGTAACCCCCAAAGTGATCGTGCTGACCAGCACAGCCGCACCGGGCACTACCCCCGTACCGCGGCCACCAACAACCATCAATATCCCTGGCACCAGCGTAGCGAACGCAACCCAACCAATCACCAGCACGAGCACACCCCGCCCAAGCGGCCCTGGGCCAGGAGGAACAGGTATCCCCCGAACAACGAAGCTCACAGCAGACAACTGCTGCGTTCTTCCACGCTGGCTCCCCGATAGCAGCGGGATCTATTTCTATGCAGCCGCAGGCCAAATCGATCCGCGTGCTGGCCTCTGGACGGTATCGCGTGATGGTGGCACTCCGCAGTTCAACACTGCCCTTTATGGCACCTTCTCGCCAGATTTGCGTCTGGTCGCCTTTCCTGATGGAGCCCTCACACACGTTGCCCAACCCGATGGTCTGCTGATCGCCACCATCCAGAACGATGGTCGCCGCACCTACATCCCCCGCACCAACGATCAGGTCGCCTGGCTGGTGCCTGCTGCAGGCGTACCAGTCGTATCTATCTCGCTTGACCCCCCATTTCAAATCGCCATTATGCGCCTGAACACCAAGCAAGTGACGATCCCCCCAGCCGTCTTCGTCGGCGAAACACTGTCCTGGTTCCCCGATGGTCGCCAGATTCTAGTCAATGGTCGTGACTCACGGGCGGAACATCCTGGCCTCTGGGTTTTGGATACAGGCAGTGGGGCGGTCAGACTCATCGTGGAAGCGCGGGGGTTGGAAAGTCCGCTAATCAGCCCCGATGGACAAAAAATCGCTTACACCGCAACGCTACAGCAGGATCCCGCAGCGAACGGCGTCTGGGTAATCAACGCTGATGGTTCTGGCAAACGCCACCTGAATAATCTGAGTGGTGGCTATCGCTGGGCCCCAGATAGCCAGAACTTGCTCTACATCCCCGCCCCAACCGAACGCCCTAACGATGAACTCTGGCGGTACACGCTTGCCGACAACACCCGCACACCACTGGTCAACAATGACCAGCTACCATTCACAATTGCCCAGAACGAATGGGAACTCTCACCCGATGGCAAGGCGATTGTCTACCGCTCGGCAACGGATAACGCCATCTGGGTATTGCGCTTCGCGCCCTAACCCTCGTTTGGGAAACGGTTTTCGTTCATAGCTGCGCTCGCAGAGAGGAACGAAAGCAGCAGCGGATTCACGACCTCGGGTAATTCGATTGGCAAGGCATGGGTTCCAGGCAAAATCGCCAGTCGAGCAGCGGGAATCGTTGCGACCACGTCGCAACTGTGTTGCACTGTCACAATATCGCGATCACCTTGTAACACAAGCGTTGGCGCGCTGATGGCAGACAACGCTGCCAGATCAAGCTCTGGTTCTGTTGCTATCATCTGTAACGTTTTTTCCAGAATGATCGGAAAATGCTCTGGGCCATCTGGCGTAAAGGGGTCATAGCCCTGCCGCAGCATCGCCGCGGCTTCGGGGGTTTTCAACCACTCATCCAACTCGCTGGCAGCTACCTTACCTGCCGAATTGTAGTATTGACCGATGAGGATCATCCGACGAACCAAATCTGGGCGCTTCAGCGCAACCAGCAATGCCACCACTGCGCCATCACTCCAGCCAATGAGATCAGCACGGCGACCAAGTGTCAGATCGAGATAAGCGATCGTTTCATCGGCCATCCCGCTATAGGTGAACGGCCCTGGTATGTCCGGGCTATGGGCATGCCCAGATCGCTCAGGCAGATAGACCTGGAACCCTGCGGCGGCAAGTGCTGGTGTTTGGGCAACGAATGACGCTGCCCCACCAAACGCGCCATGCAGCAAGACAACGGGTGCGCCTGTGCCAACGACCTCGTGCCAGATTTGCCTTTCGTTGATCATTGTATATGGCATGATTTCTCCCAGAGTCGCCGGAAGGGTATGCGTTACTGCAAACGCACTAGCGCCTGTTGCAAAACATCCAGCGGCTGCGCTCCTTGCACGGCAAAGCGATTAGCAAAGACAAAGACAGGCACCCCCGTAATGCCTCGCGCTGCTGTTGCCTGCAACGCCTGATCCACCTCAACTGCCTGCGCGTCGCCATCCAGCACGGCGTTGATCTGCTCGGTAGCCATCCCAATTCCTGCGGCCAGTTCCCGCAGCACGTGCGGATCACTTAGATCCCGCCCTTGTGAGAAATGGGCGACAAAGAGCGCATCGATCAACTGCCAGCGGAGCGTCTCGTCTGGCGCTGCCGCGATCAGGCGGTGCAGGATAACTGTGTTTGGAGCCGTGGGGATCTGATCCCAGGCAAACTGGATTCCATCGGGTGCGCCTGCGGCATTCACCTGTGCAAAGATCGCCTGGGCCTGCTGCGGATTACCAAACTTGCTGGCAACAAAGTCAGGCCACGGTTCACCTTCAGGTGGTATTTGTGGGTTCAGTTGAAAGGGGTGCCAACGTCGTTCCACCACCAACTCAGGATACGCAGCCAGGGCTGCCTGCAAGCGCCGCTCACCAATGTAGCACCATGGACAGGCGATATCAGCATAGAAGTCGATGGTCAGCGGTTGTCTGGTCATCATTGCTCCTTTGTCCACTACGCGTTAACGCACCCGTCCCTGGGCAGCCACTGCCCACCGATCCACTACCGCATCACCACGCACAATCACGAGATCTTCAGCCAGATTCGCGACGGGACAAGAGTGAATTGGCAGAATCCGTAGCATCTCACCGATCTCAACATCACTGCCGTTGGGGTCAAGGCGCAGCCAGCCGTGTTCCTCACTCAGTGTATGCAACACAATGTCGTCTTTGCCCAGGATCGTGCCGAAGTTTGCGGCCCCAGTCATCCCGTGCGCCCCACGATCCGAGGTCATCGTCTTCGAGCCAGCATCGATCACGGCCCGATCACGCGCCGCATGACTGACAACGGTAGCCACCACAGTCAAGGCACAGCGCTCCACAGGCACTACCCCCAGCCCAACCTGCATTGCATCGTAGAAAGCATAGTTGCCAGGCCGCACCTCGGTCACGCCAGGCACGGTCATCGCCGCCCGTGCGCCAGGGGTTGAGCCAACACTGACCCGCTCACACCGTAGTCCCGCCGCCGCTAACTCCTGCGCCTGCACCACCAACTGCTCTACTCCCGCTCTAGTTATGGCATCGCGTTCTGCGGCATCCGGCTTACTGTAGCTGTAGCCTTCGTGTGCGCAGATTCCGGCAAAGCGTAGACCAGGGGCCGCCGCGATCTCGCGGGCGAGGGTGACTGTATCTGCGCCTGGGTCTGTCCCGACTCGCCCCAGCCCAGTATTCACCTTGACGAGGACATCAAGCAGGTCACCCTCATTCGCAAACGCCGCCGACAGCGCGGCTACCCCTTGGCGGCTATCGGCAATCGTTGCAACGGCGATCCCCGGTCGCCGCGCAAACGCTGCCAGACGCTGCGCCTTCTGCGCGGTCACGAATGGATGCGCGATAAAGAAGTCAGTCAGCCCGGCATCAGCCAGCACTTCGGCCTCACCAAGTTTGGCGCAGGTGACCCCAATCGCCCCTGCCGCTAGCTGCATCCTGGCGATCTCTGGTGTTTTGTGCGTCTTAATATGTGGGCGCAACGCCACCCCAGCCGCCTGCGCCAACTCCGCCATCTCCGCAATGTTGCGTTCCAGGCAATCGAGATCAACAATCACACTGGGAGTATCAAGGTCGGCAATCCGTAACGATCTGGTTAGTGCGGGCTGACTCATGGCCGTTCCTTCCATAGTAGACTCGATCATTGTCACTCTTCTCTGTAGGCTATCAAGGATCGCCACGCGAGACAACTAGGAGCAACCAAAACGATGCAGCATGAACCACGCGGGATCGTCCTCACCACCGCCGAAATCGCCGCAGAGGGGCTGGATACGGTGCTTGACGCTGTAGCCAGCACCGGGGCAAATGCCCTCTCAACCTCGCTAGGGATCCTCTGGCCCGGTCGCCCTGGTGACGGCGTGCGTGAACCACCGCTCGACGTTGCTGGTGCAGCACGCCTGCTCGACCGTCCGCTCTGGGGCCAGCGCGAACTCTACTTGAAAGGAGCCAGTCCATACGCAGCTGACGCCGCGTTGTGGGCGGGTATCGCCTATCCCCCACCCGCACTAGCCCCGCCCGCACACCGCCAGGATATCCCCCGCCAGATCATTGATGGCGCATGGCAGCGCGGCCTCGCCGCCCACATTCAGGTCAGCCCGTACACCTTGCCGGGTGCGCCAGGGGGCCAATCGCCACAGAGCGGCCACAGCAGCGGCACAGTGCAGGATCGACCAGTGCGGATCGATGGTCAGGTCGCCGAGCGCATTGTGGCTGGACATGGCTGCCTGAATAATCCACAGGTGCGCGCATTGGGCCGCGCCCGCATTCTGGAAGCGGCCCAACATTACGGCGATGTCGATGGTATTTTTCTTGACTGGGCAGAATATACGACCTACTTTCTGGAAGATACGTTCGCCTGTTGTTGTGAACACTGCCGCGCTGCCGCGCTCGCCGCTGGCTACCCCTGGGCAGAGATGATCGACAACACAAAAGCCCTCTGGAACCGGCTGCATCATCTCACCAACGCTGATCTGCAAGCGGCGATTGCTGCTCCCGCCTGGCCGTTCGCCTTCGCAGGGTCAGCGACTGATTACCCTGGGTTCACTGCCCTGCAACACAGCAAAGCGACCACGGTTGTTGCCGCGTTGACAGACCTGCGAGCTACCCTTGATCAGGCGGGGTATGACGTGCCGTTAGAAGCTAACGGCTTCGCACCACCGTGGAATAGTTTCACAGGGATGGATTACCACCGTGTCGGGCAGGTCGCCGCCGCTACGCGCTGCAAACTCTTCACCTTCCACTGGCCGATGATCACCCGCTGGTGGGCCGAATCGCTGCTCGCCTGGAACCCCACCCTTGATCAATCACTGGTGTTGCGGGCGGTCACTGCCTGTCTCGATCTCCCAGCTCCGCCAGACGAACAACGCCAAACCTTAGCTGACTACGGTATGCCACACCCTACCCAACCGCACCCGATCACGATGGCGGCGCTCACCCGCAAGCTCAATCAGGCGGCGGCGCAGGCAGGTACTGGCGCACCCTGTCAGGCCTATCTACACAGCTATCGCCCCGCAGCAGAGTTTGCGGCAGTCCTCCAGGCCGCTGCTGCCAGCAATGCCCGTGGTTGCTGGGTGCAGCGTTATGGCTACCTTAGCGACGAAAAACTCGCCATTATCCGCACGGCGTGGGGCGGCTAACGCGCTCGCCTATTCTGTAGCCGGAGCCAGATAGCGATCAAACCAATCGACGATCCGTTGAAGCCGTTCCACGCGGTGGGCGGGCTTACCACCTCGCGCCATCCCATGACTCTCCCCTGGAAAACGTACCAGTTGCACATCAGTCTGCCGCAACTTCTTGATCGCCGTGAAGAACTCCTCAGCTTGGGGGATCGGACAGCGCATATCTTGCTCCTGGCTTTCCAGCAGCAACGGTGTCTTCACATTCGCGACATAAGTAAGCGGCGACCGTTCGAGATAATGTTCAGCGTTCTCCCACGGTGGCCCGCCAAACTGCCAGTTCCCCGTGAACGAGCCCATATCACTATACCCATAGTGGCTATAACGATTCGCCGTACTCCGCCCGCTGACCGCTGCCTGGAAACGGTTGGTCTGCCCAATAATCCAGTTGGTCAGATACCCACCGTACGAACCGCCAGTCACGCCCATGCGTGCTTGATCGATCTTGACCAACCCAGACCCGATCAACCAATCGACTCCTGCCATGACATCGCGATAATCGACCCCGCCCCAATCTTGGCGTAAGGCATTGACAAATTGCTGCCCATAGCCATCACTGCCACGCGGATTGGTGTACAACACCACATAGCCACGCGCCGCCAGCAATTGAAACTCCAGATAGAACGACTCGCCATAAAGCGCCTGTGGCCCACCGTGGATCTGGAGGATCAGCGGATAGGTTTTTTGCGGATCGAACCCCGGTGGCGTGAGTACCCAGGCATCTAACGTCTGTCCATCGCTGGCCTGATACTGATATTTCTTGTGTTCACCAATGGCGACTTCGGCAAAGAGTGCGGCATTGCTCTCGGTCAGGCGACGTTCCTGCTCAGCCTGACCCTGGTCATGCAAAGTGCAGGCGAAGAGATCAGCCGGAATTGTTGCCGTGCTGATCGCCAGCGCCAACTGTTGCCCATCTGCCGAAGCCGACACGTTTGTAATCTGGCGGGGACCGGCCAACACTGTCGTGATCTCACCAGAATCGACGGCTACACGCACCAACGGCCCATCCCCCTGGTCGCTGATCAGGCAGAGAATAGCCCCGCCATCAGGGGTCCAGAGTGGGCGATCTGCCGGGGTACCATAGCGGGCGTCGGTGCCAATCCCTGAGCCAATAGGTCGATCCAGCGCCGCAGTCAGGTGGCGCGGTGCCGCACTGCCATCTGCCGCCACGACCCACAGCCCACTGATCGTTGAAGGGCCAGAGTCGGGTGGATTATCGTGCCCCGTATAGGCGATCAGGCGGCCATCAGGAGCAAAGACTGGCCCCGCGCATGGCCCGGTTGTCTGCGTTACCCGTTGCGGCTCACCCCCCGCTTGCCCATCACCGACCGTGATCGTCCAGATATCACTCTTGTTATCGAAATCGCGGTCGGGGTGCCGCGCCGAAACGAACGCGATCGTCTGCCCATCAGGCGACCAGGTTGGCGCACTTTCATTGTATTCGCCAAAGGTAAGCTGCTGCGTAGGGCCTAACTCCTGTTCGCAGATGGTGACAATAAAGAGATGACGGCGACGGTCATCGTAAAAGCCTTCGCCGTCCATCCTATTCTTCAGGCGGTCGATCACGCGCACATCGCTCTGATCAACGCCAGCGATCGCCGGAGGCGCTGGCTCTCGTTGCCGATCATCAGCACCGCGTACCTGACTGGTACAGACCAGGCGCGTACTATCAGGCGCCCACTCCGGCGCAGCCACGCCTTCACCTAGCGCAGTCAACTGCCAGGGCTCACCGCCCATTGCCCCCATCAGCCAAAGCTGCCCCTTGGGACCAGAGGCAGTGCGCCGCCCAATAAACGCCAGCAACTGTCCATCAGGCGACCAGCGCGGCGCTGTATCGTTCGGCCCAGCGGTAAAGCGGCGGGCCGGACTTTGCCCATCAGCAGCCACTACCCAGATCTGCGACCGATAGGTATCAGCCTCACGATCCACAGTGGTTCGCACAAAGGCGACCAGTTGCCCATCGGGCGAAAGTTGTGGATCGCTGATATACGTGAACCGATAGAGATCGGCGGCGGTGAGCGCACGCCCCTGTTGACTACCCATTCTTACACCGATTAGCCTTTCTTTCATCCACAGTCAACTGCACTATGGCGGCATTCTACTGCGGGTAGCGCAGGTATACTAGCCAGCAACCACGAACAGCCTCTCGAACGTTGTACTGTTCACGAAGGGAAGCACGATGATTCGCGGCGACACAGTTACTCTCCGGCCAATCACTGCTGATGACATTGCGCTGCTTGAAGGGTGGTGGAGCAATCCTGATTTTGGTGGTGAATACAACACTTTCGCGCTTCATCATCCAGGCTCTATCGCCAGGAATTTTCAGGAGCATGGGTACCTGACCGATGAGCGAGCCACGCTGCTGATCTTCGCAAAAGATGAGGGGTGGGTTGGCGAGATCTCCTATCGTACGGTACCGCTCGGCCCAGCGATCAGTACCAAGGTGTATGAACTGGGAATCACCGTTGCCCCGCATCAGCGCGGGCGCGGCTACGGGGCCGCAGCGCAGCGGCTACTCGCCGCCTACCTCTTTGCCACGTATCCGATTGCCAGAGTGCAGGCAACCACTGACATCGCCAACATTGGCGAACAGAAAGCCCTGGAACGGGCTGGCTTTACCCGCGAAGGTGTCCTGCGGCAGGCACAGTTTCGCGCTGGCAGTTGGCATGACCTGGTGATCTATAGCAAACTGCGTGGAGAGTGAGACAATAGCGGGACTCAGCGAGGACAGTCCAAACCAGCCAGAAATGAGGAGAGGAACAAATGGACTCAAGAAGTGAGACATTTTACGGCGAAGGTGGTGTTGCAGGTTTCACCCATCGCGCCTTTACCAAACAGATGGGCTATGACGATCAGGATATGGGCAAACCGCTGATCGGCATTTGCAATACCTGGAGTGAACTGAACGGCTGCAACAAAGGATTGCGCGATCTGGCTGAGGCCGTGAAGCGCGGCATCTGGCAGGCAGGCGGCTTTCCGCTGGAATTCCCCACCATCTCGCTGGGCGAAATCTTTCTCAACCCCACCTCAATGCTTTTTCGCAATCTTGCGGCGATGGATACTGAGGAGATGATCCGCAGTCAGCCACTTGATGGAGTGGTTCTGCTCGTCAACTGTGATAAAACCACACCCGCCGCGCTGATGGGTGCGGCCAGCGCTGATCTGCCAACGATCATGGTCAGTGGCGGCCCCGCCCTGAATGGGCATTTCAACGGCCAGACGCTGGGGGCCTGCTCTGACTGCCGCCGCCTGACGACCGAGCATCAGGCCGGCACGCTCGATACAGCCACCTACCGGGAGATCGAAGACGGCATCGTGCGCTCCATTGGCCACTGCATGGTAATGGGAACGGCCAGCACGATGAACTCATTGGCGGAAGCACTGGGGATCGCCCTACCTGGGAATGGGGCCATACCCGCCGTTGATGCCCGCCGTCTGCGTTTAGCGGAAGCAGCGGGTCGGCGGATCGTCGCCCTGGCGACTGAAGGGATTCGCCCATCACAGATCATGACGCGCGAGGCGTTTGAGAATGCGATCATGCTGCTGCACGCGATTGGGGGCAGCACCAACGCCGTCGTCCATCTCCCGGCGATCGCTGGTCGCCTGAACGTTGACCTGCCACTGGAACTGTTCGACGAACTCAGCCGCAAAACCCCACTGATCGCGAATATGCGTCCGGCGGGGAAATACCAGATGGAAGAACTCTTTGAGGCTGGCGGTATCCCCGCAGTCTTGCGCCAACTCTTGCCAATTCTGCACGGCGACGCCCTGACGGTGACAGGGAAGACGCTGGCGGAAAATGTTGCAGAGGCCCCGCTCCGTGATTCAGAGGTGATTCGCACGTTCGATACCCCACTTGATCCCGAAGGTGGGCTGGCGGTGCTGCGCGGCAACCTTGCTCCTGACGGGGCGGTGATCAAGCACGCCGCAGCGACGCCACATCTCCTGCAACACCGTGGTCGAGCAGTTGTCTTCCGCGACATGGCTGATCTCCAGGCTCGCATCAACACTCCCGACCTCGACGTAACCCCAGAGAGTGTGCTGGTGCTACAAAATGTCGGGCCTGTCGGCGGCCCTGGAATGCCCGAAGTGGGCAACTTCCCGATTCCAGGCAAATTACTGCGCCAGGGTATTCGCGATATGGTTCGGATCTCCGATGCCCGGATGAGCGGCACCGCCTTCGGCACCATTGTCCTCCACGTCGCCCCAGAGAGTGCCGTTGGAGGGCCACTCGCCTTTGTGCACGATGGCGACGAAATTTCGCTCGACGTGGAGCAGCGCAGCCTCACACACCATATCGCCGCCGAAGAACTGGCCCAGCGGCAGGCAGCCTGGACGCCACCGACCCAGGCCGCTACCTATCGGCGCGGCTATGGGCGACTTTATGTCGAGAACGTCAACCAGGCACCGCTTGGCTGCGACTTCGATTTCCTGCGCGGCGCAGATCCTGTCGTCGCCAAAGAACAGCCAAAGTTCTAAGTGAGCAAGGCTGCTGTCGGCGGGCCATAGCGCGTTGGGGGAATTGGCCCCACGAATCCTTCCCAGATCAGTTTGCTGATCTGGGCCAGGGCTGCAATCCCTGCCCGTGGATCGTCCAACCGCTTCGCGAACAGGCTGATTGTGTATGGCCCATCGGGCGCATAGACGATCCCTGCATCGTTGCGAATCCCGCGCAAACTGCCCGTTTTGTGGGCGACTACAGTATCGTCAGGGAGCAGCTGCGGAATTCGATCACCATATTTCTGGCGTTTCAGAATATCCAGCATTGCGTCACACGAAGACGCCCGCAAGCCCTTCCGCCGCTCAATGCGTTCGAGCAGCCAGGCCATCTCTCTGGGGGTCGAAAGGTTGTTATCGCTATCGGCATAGGCGCGGCAGTGCCAATCAATTATGCCCGCTTTGCTCCGTTCCTGATACAGCGCGTAGGTATGGTCGGGATTATCGGCATCAAGGCCAACGGTGCTATAGAGGAGAGCCCGCACCGTCATGGGAATGGTGGTGTGGGTCATACCCAGATCCTGCAATGTTTTCGCCAGCGCATCTAACCCGATCTGCTCAATCACATAGTCGGTTGCAGCATTATCGCTGACGGTAATCATTAGTGTTGCCATATCTTTCAAGGTTGGATCCAGGCCAAGATCAAGATCTTGCAAGACCCCAGAGCCTGGCACCAGATGTGGCTGTCGAAACGTCATCCGTTCAGTAAGATTAACCTTGCCAGTTTCGGCCTGCCGATAGAGTTCATAGAGAATCGGAATCTTCATTACGCTGGCTGTAGGAAAGACCTGATCCGCGTTATAGCCAATCTCCTCGCCACTCTCCAGATCACGAGCATAAACACCAACAATACCACTCACCTCTTCGGCGACGGCTGTCACCTTGGCCCGAGCCTCGGCAACCTGCGTTGCATTCACCACCAATCCCACGCCTCCTCTGCAAACTATCCGCCATCAGGCTTTGAACACGCGCATAGTAGCAGTGTCATTCAGTACCTGCCAATTGTTCCTATAGGTATACTTGTTCCGATGAGTGGTGCATAGCAAGGAAGCGAGAACGAATGCTCAGGTTCCAGCGATTGACTTGGCAACAACGCCGCTGGTGGCAGCGAACACTCTGGTTCGGCCTCCTCCTCGCCAGTCTGGCAAGCTGCCAACTCAATCCCACGCCACCAGCAGTCCCACCAGCAACAACAATACTGCCAACAGCAACGGCAGTGCCTGCAACAAATACCAGTCTCCCTGCACCAAGCGATACGCCCACGGTGCAAGCGATCAGCACCCCAACGGTGAATCCACAGGCCACATCAACACGGCGGCCCGCCCCGCCAACCAGGACAGTAGGCGGTTCACCCACCGTCGGGGGATCGCCAGTGGCAGCAACCCCGCGTGTCGATGGTGTTTGCGCCTTTCAGCCGCCATTTGCTGACCAACCACCAATCGCCGTTGCCAGCCCTCGGGCGCTGCCCTCTGGCGTTGGTGTGCCCGCGCCGCAACAAACCCCACCAACGATCCCACTCCCAGCACTGAAGTCAACCTACACCCTCACTGTCGATCAGGTTGATTTCCCTGAAGGACGCCTGCATACCATGCAAACAGTACGGGTGACAAACGCAGAGGAATGCGCGCTGGATCGACTGTATTTCAGTGTCACTGCTGCCCGCTGGGGATGGTTTACCCTCGATGCCGTCCAGGTAGGCGGTCAAGCAATCAATACGGCGGTCAACGGGACAGTGCTACCAGTGCCATTACCCAGCCCACTACGGGCAGGCGCAACGACCGAGATCCAAATCGAGTTTCGCCTTGATGTTGGTCAGGCCGTTGACCCCTATACCCCTGGCGGATTCCCCGGAACCACCCAAACGGGCGATATTCTGCGCCTTGCCTACTGGTTCCCGATCCTTTCTGACGACCATCAATACCCACCCTATCTCGACCCGCCCTACACCGCCAGCGCCGACTACGTCGTGACATTCACTGTGCCGAAAGAGATCGTGATTGCGGCGACGGGGAATGTGACCCAGGAGCAGCCTAATGCCGATGGCACCATTACCCGCCGTTACGAAGCCCAGAATGTTCGCGACTTCGTGTTGGCGCTCTCCCCAAGTTTCCGGCTGGCCCAGGGCAAGGCCAGCAATGGGGTATTCGTCGAGGTCTATTACAGCCCCTACTCCTTCAGCCCACGATCGCAGACGCCGGGCCGCATTGAGCAACTGGTCGAGAGTGCGCTGGCTGATGCGATGGCGGCCCAAGAACGCCTGAGCAAACTCATTGGCCCCTACCCCTACCCAACATTACGGGTGGTCGATGGCGGGGCCAACCTGCTGGGTGGCATCGAGTTTCCCGGTCTGATTATGGTCAACCTAAACTACGATTCCACTGATCTGATCTACCACGAAGTTGGTCACGAATGGTTCTATGGCCTGATTGGTACACGCGCGCAGCAAGAACCATGGATTGATGAAGGTGGGGCAACATTTCTGGCAGCATACTTGCAAGGTACACTGCTCACCATTCCCCCGCCAGCAAACCGCTACCCCTATCGGCTGAGTACACCAGTCTGGGGGTTCGCCGCAGGCGGCAGCCAAAGCGGGGCAACCGCCTCAATCTATGATCAGGGTGGTGATTTTTATACGAGAGTATTACAACAAATGGGCGAGGAACGCTTCTGGGCCGCGCTACAAACACTCTATCGCGACCATCTCTACGGGATAATCACCTCACGCGATATTCTCACAACGTGGCAGGCAGCCTCGCCCACTGATCTACGCCCCCTGTTCAAGGAGTACCTTGATTATCCGTGGATCGATCAGATATCACGCTAGCGTCTGATTACCAATCAAACAATGAGCTAGCTGCATCAAGCAACCCGCCGAGCAGATCACTAGCCCCTTCCAGCGCCGCCCCGCCAGCCTCACTAGCGATTTCAAGGGCCGCGCCCGCACTATCGCCCGAAAGAGTTGGCAGGTTCCCAGCAAGCTGCCCTAATCCTTCGCCCACACCACCCAGATCGAGGTCGGCCGCCGTTGCCCCAAAAGCGGCATCGCCGACATTTGTGTGGAGTACTGGAATGAATGGATCTGCACTAGTATCAAGCCAGGTTGGTGGTGCCTGCTGCGCTGTAGTCCACCGCTGCACCCACGTTTTCTCGAGCCCAAAGGCGATCGCATATGGCAAATACTGCTCAAAGATTCCCCGCGCCGCTTCAACACGCTCGTAGCGATCAAGCTGCGCCAGGTAGCGTCGAAACGCTTGCCAGCGCGCCGCCGCCTCGGCTCCGGCCTTGGTTTTCACTGGCATTGCTTTTGCCAGCCGATAGAACGCAACCCCCACGATAAATAAGGCCACAGTAGGCATGAGGATCAGACGCAACTCTGGCACGAGCAGCGCCAGCGGCAGGCCAATGAGCGGCGACAGCACCATCAGCACAGTCGCCCAAATACGATAGCGCCGCCGTGTTTCGCGGGGGCTGGCAACAAAGAAGCCCGCGCTAACCACTTCTTCATAGAGGGCTACTTTGAAGGTTGGAATAGCTGCCATAAACTGCGCCCGCACTTTGCTCAATGGCACTGGGCCGGGGTTTGGCGCAGCGAGAGTACCAAAGAACAGCTGGAGTAAGCGTTGCTCAACCAATGAGAGTGGCAAGTCATTCCGCAATAATACAAGCTGGTATTCAGGTCGCTCTGGCGTTGGCGCAAGGAACTGGACAATGCCACGTTGACCAAGGTTAATCAGCGTGGCCACCACATCATGGCTGTTGGCGTGTTCGTCAAGCAACGTCCCAACAAGGCCGGGATGCAGGTCGTCTGGTGGTTCCCGAAGATACTCCGCCACCAAGCCTTGTGGTTGATCTCGGCCTTTGAGATACCAGAGGATCAAAAGTCCGACACCGCCACCGATCAGCAACGCCAACCCCACCTCACCCATAACGAGGTTGATAAAGGCCTGCATTGCTGACGACACGGCTAACACCAACACTGAGTCCCCAACGATCCGCGCAGAGCGCAACAATCAAATGGCAACAGTAGTGGACAATCGCTCAGTTAACTGAACGCATCAGGCAGGCGTAATATCACTACAAGTACGGGGTCGCGGGCTACTGCCCTGCCTCACGAAAGCCACCTTCTTGCCAGCGGCGGTAGCGCCAGAGGCTAATCCCGCGCCGGATCTCCTGTAACGCCCGGGCATCCATATTGGAGAGTAGCAGCAATGAGGGGTCAGAAGTCCGTTCAACGCTGGCGATCGTCACGAAACCATGTCGCCGTAGCAGATTATGGGCGCGCGGACTCAGGTCTAACTGATCAATGGTGGGCCAGATCCGCCGTTCCAGCATATGCCAGCCTTCTTCAGCCAGCGAGATCAGGAAAATCGGCGTGCAAATCACCAACCCGGTCAGCCCGAACCAACCCGTGACCAATTCGACCGTCATCTGCATCTCCCCGCGCAGGAGGAGCAGCGGCAAGAAAATGAGCGCCAGACAAACCACTACGAGGCCAAATGAGCGCCGCACTGGATTTATGGCAAAGAGATCGCCGAGATCAGAATAGGTTGATGGTGGGTATCGCCCAAACCGTTGGGCCGAATAGCGGTCGCGCACGTTCCGTTGCTCACCATTCCTCAGGCGCACTACCACTGAGCGCGTGCGCAATACGCTGCCCCAAAGCGGCAAAGATCAGAGCAGATTCAAGCCATGCATCAACATGATCACGATCGTAGTAACGACGACCATGGCGAGAAACAGGCGAAGGGTTTGCCGTATTACCTGCCAGTAGGGATCTGGCGTTGCCGAAACAGGCTGGCTATCCTGCTGCGGTGTCGACTTCACGCCTAGAGTATTGAGCATGGCGCATCAGCTCCTACTCGCCAATACGCTACGATCATTATGGCGCGTTATTCTGCTCATCTGCCTGCCGATCCAGGTAGACCATACACCGCTCATAGTCAGCAGAACTGATCCGATTGGTGTTCATGTAATAGGTCAGCATTGCCCGTAACGTCAGGATTGGCAGCAGGTCATATCCATTATGGCGCAACTGCTCCCCGCCCCCCTGTTCACGATCGATCAGGACGACTACATCTTTCACAACCAGATCAGCAGCTTCGAGAATCGCCCGCGTCTGCAAAATGCTGCCGCCAGTCGTGATCAGATCATCGATCAGCAACACCCGTTGTCCGGGCTTGAAACGCCCCTCAATATCATAGCCGGGTGCTACTCCCCCAGCGCTACTGTCAGGTGGACGCACATAAATCATCGGCGTATTCGTCGAGAGTGCATAGGCGGTCGCCAGGTGCAAACCTCCTAGCGGTACGCCTGCAATCAGGTCAAACGGCGGGATCGGATCGCGCTTGCGAGACATCCCTGCTTGCACCTCACGGTCAATCAGCCCAGCCACCCGCCGCAACACTTCAGGGTTGCTAATCAGCACTCGGGGGTTGATATAAACCGGGGAGTTCACGGTGGTTCGCCCAATCGTGAAGTTACCAAGCGTTACTCCACCCAGGTCAAAGAGTGCCTGTGCCAGCCAGAGATTCGTTTCCTGTCCCGCTGCTCGTGCCATCCCGCTCCCTCAGTCGCTGCGCCTTGTTGCCGATAATCTATGCCAGAGGATTGTAGGTGCTACAGTCCATTCTGTCTATGCACCAACCAACCACCAGCTGAACCAGTGGTATCATCCTGAACAGCGCAAATGCACCGAAGCGTAGGAGTAAGCATGACCACCCGACCCCTGGCAAAAACCCTGATGATACAAGGCACTGCCTCCGACGTTGGCAAGAGTATTCTCGTTGCTGGCCTGTGCCGTCTACTTTATCAGGAGGGGTACCGTGTCGCGCCGTTCAAGTCGCAGAATATGGCACTGAACGCCGCTGTGACCATTGCTGGCGGCGAGATTGGTCGGTCACAGGCTACGCAAGCCCAAGCCGCAAAGATCGAGCCTACCGTAGCAATGAATCCGATCCTGTTGAAACCCGAAGCAGGGATGCGTTCGCAGGTCATTATCGAAGGGAAGATCTGGCGTACCCTGCCCTGGCGCGATTATTACCACCATCGCGAAGAATTGCTCACCATCATTGACCGTAATCTGGCGCAACTCCGCGCCGAGTACGATATTGTCGTGATCGAAGGCGCAGGCAGCCCTGCTGAGATCAACTTGAAAGCAGGCGATATTGTCAATATGCGGATCGCCGCGCTGGCCGACGCCCCGGTACTGCTCGTTGGCGATATTGATCGTGGCGGGGTCTTTGCCGCGCTGTTTGGCACGCTGGCGCTGCTGGAACCTGAAGAACGCGCCAGAGTAGGCGGCTTGATTATCAACAAGTTTCGGGGCGACCGCCGCCTACTCGAACCTGGACTGGAGATGATTGCGACACGAACTGGTGTCCCCGTGCTGGGCGTCGTTCCCCATCTGCCGCAAATGGGCCTCGCTGCCGAAGATTCGGTTGCGCTCGACCATCAACCAACCAGGCAGCCTACCCCAGTGATCGATATTGCGGTGATTCGTTTCGGCCAGATCAGCAACTTCGATGATTTTGACCCACTCGCCGCCGAACCGGGAGTCGTCGTGCGCTTCGTTGATCAGCCAGCCGCCCTTGGCAACCCCCACCTGATAATTCTGCCAGGAACCAAAAGTACAATTGCTGATCTCGCCCGTATTCGTACCAACGGCCTCGACCGCGCCATCATCGCCTTGGCCCAGGCTGGTACCCCAATCATCGGGATCTGCGGTGGTTTTCAGATCCTTGGCACCACGATCAATGACCCCTTCGCTGTAGAAT
>JBDHWF010000014.1:0-47216 GCA_039810045.1 Chloroflexia bacterium | reverse complement strand
CGATAATCGCCGTGCGCCCCGCCAACAGGCGGGTCAGCGCGGTATGCACCATCCGCTCCGTCGCGGGGTCCAGCCGTGACGACGCTTCATCAAGAATCACGATGTCGGGGTCGCGCAGGAAGATCCGCGCGCAGGCCAACACCTGCGCCTGCCCCGCCGATAGACCCACGCCCTGCGAACCGAGAATCGTATTCAGGCCAGCGGGGAGTCCTTCCAGCCATTCGGTCAGGTCGAGCGTCGCCAGCACCGCATGAATCTGCGCGTCTGGCACCGTCGAATCAAAGAGCGTCAGGTTATCGCGCACACTGGCGGCAAAGAGGTGAATCTCCTGACTCACCAGCCCGATCCGCGAGCGCACCGCATCCAGCGTCGCGTCGCGCAGATCAACCCCGCCCAACCGCACCGCGCCCGCCAATGGGTCGAACAGGCGCGGGATCAGCCGTGTCAGCGTTGTCTTACCGCTGCCCGTGCGCCCAACCACCCCCAATACCCGCCCCGGTTCCAGCCGCAACGTCAGGTCGCGCAGAATCGGCGCGGCGGCCTGATAGCCGAACGTGACCTGGTCAAACTCAAGCGCCAGCGGGCCAGCGGGCAACGCCGCACGCGGCCCATCGGTCAGACGCGGCACCGTGTTGAGCAGTTCCTCGATTCGCCCGATACTGGCATCGGCCTGTTGCAAGTCTTGCAGTTCATTGCGCAGTTGCTGGGTTGGTCGCCGCAACAGTTCGGTATAGCGGAAGACCAGATAGACGGTGCCCAACGTCAACGCGCCAGACTGAAACAGCACCGCGCAGATCGCCAACGCCGCTGCTGCCCCCAGTCCAAAGAGGCCGTTCGTCACCGCGCCCATCACGTAGGCCAGAATCTCGGCGCGGAAAATGACGCGCAGCCACGCTCGCATTTCCTCGGCACACCGCCGCAGGACGAATGCGCCCGCGCCGCTGGAACGGACATCTTCCAGCCCCGCCAGATATTCACTGAGGAACCCGTAGAAATTCGCGCTGCCCTGCCGCTCTGCCGCCGCGTGGGGGCTCGCCACTGCCCGCAACCAGAGCAGAATCGCCAAAGTGACGGCGACGAAGATCGTCAGCCCCAGGCCCACGCGCCAATCGATCAGCCAGAGCAGCACCAATACCCCAGCGATGAAGATACTGTTCCCCAGCACATAGACGACAAAACGGGAGAAGAACCGCGCCAGCGTGCCAATATCGCCATCGACCCGCTCGATCAGTTCACCCGGGGTTCGGGCATTGTGGAATGATGAATCGAGCCGCAGGAGATGCGCGAGCAGATCATTCCGCAGCGCATTCGTGGCAGACCAGCTCACATTCTCCGCGATATAGGTTTCGGCGAGCGCGAGCAACTGCCCAGCAATTGCCAGCAGAATTGTTAGAATCGCCAACAGGCTCAGTTGTTGGAGCGGGGCACCGGCAGTCGCCTGATCGATGAAACGGCTGGCAAGGAGGGGCGCAACAACCTGGAGCGCAATCGTGCCAGCGAGAATCCCGACTAGCAGGCCCATCCGCAGCCGCTGGGGCCGCAGGTAGTGGGCCAACAGCCGCCAGTAGCGGCGTAGTCCCTGAATTGGACGCATGAAGTACTCCTTGTGTTGCCCTTGGTGGCAACGATCACTGATGCACAAACGATAGCTGTGGTATACGTCATCGCAGGCATCCTTGGACCTCCTCAAAGAGTATTCATGCGCCACTTGCGCGAGGGTCACTATAGCGACCACGCCCGCCAATTGTCAATCCCCAGACAGGCGACTTGCTTCCGCCCCGCTTTTTCCCGATAATCCCCCCGCTGAACAGCACCCTACCGCGAGAACCGCAAGATGAAAGAGGTGGCACTAGTGAGCGAACAAGCAACGGGCCTCGTCCGCGTGATCCTCGAAACAACCCTGGGGGCAATCGCCGTCGATATTGACACGGTGCATGCCCCAACGACCAGCGCAAACTTCCTGCATTATGTCGACAACGGCTCCTACGATGGTGGCCGCTATCACCGCACCGTCACGCCTGACAACCAACCGAACGATCAAATTCGGATCGAAGTGATTCAGGGCGGGATCAACCCCAGTCGCGCCGCCGAAGCTAACCCCGCCATTCCGCTCGAACGGACGACCACCACGGGCCTCAGTCACACCGACGGCGCGATCTCAATGGCCCGCTTCGCCCCCGACAGCGCCGTTTCCGACCATTTCTTCTGTATCGGCGACCAACTCGACCTCGACTTCGGCGGGATGCGGAACCCCGACGGTCAGGGCTTTGCCGCGTTCGGCTACGTCGTCAGTGGGATGGACGTAATCCGCCAGATTCAACACTCCCCGCACGAAGGGCAGCGCCTGACGCCACCGATTGAGATTGTCCGCGCCCGCCGCGCCTGAGCCATTCAGCCGTCCAGCCGTGCCAGCGTGATCACCGCTGCCTCCCGCTCTGGCGAGAGCCGCAGCGGCAGATCACGCCCGCGCAACCACGCCCGCGTATCTGCCGCTGTCACGGCTGGGGGTGTCACGGTCAACCCGGCGGCCACCGCCCGCGCGTTGCTCACATCCATCAGGCCAGCGAACGGTCCATCCTCAGGCCGGAAAACTGGCAACTCCACAAACGTCAGCCCTGCTGCTTCCAGCACTGTTGCCGGCACCCAGACCAGTTGCTGCGCCCCCAGCATCGCCAGAAAACCCGCCCAGGTAAGGCGCGGCCCCGCCACGTTGAACGCCCCGCGCAGATCGTTTTCCAGCACCGTCTGCACAAACCGCGCCAGATCGCGCACATCAACGACTTGCAGATGGTCAGTGCCGTCACCTGGGGCCAGCATCTCGCCGCCCAACTCCGCCCGCCGCACCCAATAGGTGTAGCGTCCGCTGGGGTCGCCCGGCCCAGCCACCGACTGCGGGCGCAAACAGATACCATCCGCCCCATAGATCTCCCGTACCACCTGCTCACAGGCGGCCTTCAACCGACCATAGGCGTTGTTGTCAATCTCCGTCACCGGGGCAAAGAGTGGCGCAACCAGCGGGTGTGTCTCCTCAACTGGACACTGGTGGGTATCACCATAGGCCATCACCGCACTGACGTAGAGATAGCGCGACACCCCCTGCGCCCGCAGCAACGCCGCACTCGCCCGCACCGCTGCTGGCTGATAACCACTCAGGTCAATCGCAGCATCCCAGGTTCGCCCGACCAACGCCGCCAGCCCTGCCTCGCCCGCCTCACGATCCCCACGCAACCGCTCCACCGCCGCAGGCAAATCATCGGGCGACACCCCGCGATTGAAGATCGTCAGCCGATGCCCCGCCGCCAGCAACGTCAGCACAATCTCCCGCCCCAGGAACTGCGTCCCCCCCAGCACCAAAACATCCATCGCCACCTCTTTCCGTCACACCAATCACTCAACCAGTCTACCGTCGCCCCATCTCCCCGCCACCTGTCCCATCGTGCAGCCATTCCCTGATCGTTTGGCGCGTCTCGCTCCCTATCCCATGTGCCAATCGTGCAAGACACGGTACAATACCGATACTTACAACGTTGACCCACCCAGGAGAGCAGGATGGCGCAAGGAGTTCTGACCCAACCCCAAACCACCACGAACCGCAGCACCAGCGCGACGCTGCCCCCTGACCGTCTCGGGCAGGCCGCGACTTGGCTCGGTGTCGCCACGGCGCTTGGCGTACTGGCGATGCTCTATATGGCGTTCATCTACGCGCCCACCGAGCGTACCCAGGGCCCAGGCCAACGGATCTTCTATTTGCATATCGGCTCAGCCAATATCACCTATCTCGCCTATATCGTCACCGCCATCGCCAGTGTCGGCTATCTCTGGAAACGGCAGGAGCGGTTCGACCACCTCGCCCGCGCTTCCGCCGAAGTTGGCCTGCTGCTGAACAGTATCCTGCTGATCACCGGCGCGATCTGGGGCAAAACAATCTGGGGAACCTGGTGGGCCTGGGACCCCCGCCTCACCTCCACCCTGATCCTCTGGTTCATCTACGCCGCCTACCTGATGCTCCGCGCCTACGGGGGCGATACGCCGCAAATCGCCCGCAGTGCCGCCGTGATCGGGATCATCGGCTGTCTCGACATTCCGATTATCAATCAGTCGGTCAACTGGTGGCGCACCCTCCATCCCGCGCCCGTTGTCGAGCGCAGTAACCCCGCCCTCCCTGCCTCGATGCTGCAAGCCGCGCTGGTCGCCGTGATCGCCTTTGCGCTGCTCTACGCCTACCTGACGATTCAACGCCTCCGCGTCGAACAACTGGCAGCCACGGTCGGCCAGTTGCGCCAGGAAATCCTCTTTCTGGAGCCAGCAACGGCTCCAACCACCCAGGAGAACGCATAATGCCCGACAATACCACCTTCCTCTTTGCCGCTTTCAGCGTCGTCTGGCTGATGATCATTGGCTATGGCCTCTTTCTCGGCGGGCGCGTCAATGGCCTGCGGCAAGATGTCGCCGCCCTTCGCGCTGACCTCGCCAGCCGTGAGCCAGAACCGCATACCACCAGCGACCCCACCTCCTGATGAGCGCGGCGCGGCCAGCCCTTCCGGCCCGCCCATTCCACGCGGTGCTGATCGCCAATCGGGGCGAGATCGCAGCCCGCATCGCTACCGCCTGCCACGAAGCGGGCCTCCGCGCTATCGCGCTCTACACCGACGCCGACCGCCACGCCCTGCACAGCACCGTCGCTGACGCGGCCTACTGCGTGGAAAGTTATCTTGACGCCACGGCCATCATCGCTGCCGCCCAACAAGCGGGGGCGGAGGCCATTCACCCAGGCTACGGCTTCCTGGCGGAAAACGCCGCCTTTGCCCAGGCTGTAATCGACGCTGGGTTAGTCTGGATCGGCCCATCACCCGCCGCTATCGCCGCAATGGGCGACAAAGTGGCGGCCAAACGGCTGATGGCCGCCGCTGGGGTGCCGCTCGTCCCCGGCGCAGAGGCCGCCGATGATCCTACGCTCAAGGCTGCCGCCGACCAGATCGGCTACCCCCTACTGATCAAAGCCGCCGCGGGCGGGGGTGGGCGCGGGATGCGCGTCGTGACGCAGGCTGCCGACTTCCCCGCTGCGCTAGCGGCGGCCCGCCGCGAAGCTGCCGCCGCCTTCAGCGATGATCGCGTCTTTCTGGAAAAATACCTGCTGGCTCCCCGGCATATCGAAGTGCAACTGCTGGCTGACACGCACGGAGCAGTCGTGCATCTCGGTGAGCGCGAATGTTCGATTCAGCGGCGACACCAAAAAGTCGTGGAAGAAGCACCCTCGCCCGCCGTTGACCCCGCCCTCCGCGCCCGCCTCGGGGCCGCCGCAGTCTCCGCCGCCAAAGCCGTTGACTACGTTGGTGCTGGCACCGTCGAGTTCCTGCTCGACGCCACCGGGGAACCGTACTTTCTCGAAATGAATACCCGCTTGCAGGTTGAACACCCGATCACCGAAGCAATCACGGGGCTTGACCTGGTCCGTCTGCAACTGGCGATTGCTGCTGGGGAACCGTTGCCCTGCACCCAGACAGAAATCGTGCTGCGCGGTCATGCGTTTGAGTGCCGGATCTACGCCGAAGACGCTGCCGCCGGCTTCCTGCCCGCCAGCGGCCCCCTGCACCTCTTTGTCCCACCGACCGGGCCAGGGGTACGCAACGATGTCGGCGTCAGCACTGGCGATCAGGTTGGCGTCGCCTATGACCCCCAACTCGCCAAACTGATCGTCCACGCCGCCGACCGCCCCGCCGCGCTCGACCGCCTCGCACACGCGCTCCGCCACTATGCCGTACTTGGTGTCACCACGAATCTGCCATTTCTCAACTGGCTCGTCGCACAGCCCGCGTTTCGGGCGGGCGAAACAACGACCGACTTCATCGCCCGCTACTGGCACCCCGACCCCAGCACTGCGCCTCCACTCCCCCAAGCAGTATTACTCGGCGCAATAGCGCTCGACCTTTTAACGCAGCAAGATCGTGCCAACACGCGCCCCACTGCTGACCGCAGCCCCTGGCAAACGGTGGGAACCTGGCGGGCTGGCGGTGGGCGAAGCCTCCGCCTCACTTACCACGACACCACCTACACCGTCGCCGTCACCCCAACCCCGGCTGGCGGCTGGACGCTCGACCTTGACGGCACTACCACGACCCTCACCGCCACGCGGCGCGACCCCGCCACCGTGGTGATCACCACCGCCGACGCCACCTTCACCATCCCTGGCGTGGTCACACCCGCTGGCCTCTTGCTCTCCTGGCAGGGGCAGCCATACCACCTGACCAAGCCCGCGCCGCCAACCGTGGAAACGACCGCGACCAGCAGCGCCACTGCCGGAGCCGCCACCCTCACCGCGCCAATGCCGGGGAAAATCATCGCCCTGCACGTTGTCGCAGGGGCCACAGTCGCCGCCAATCAGCCCCTACTGGTCTTAGAGGCGATGAAGATGGAGCATACGATCATCGCGCCGCACGCTGGCACCGTCGTCCACCTACCCCATCCGCTCGGCGCAACCGTCACCGCTGGCACCGTGCTGGCGGAAATCGCCGCCGACCCCGCATGATCTACCTGCTTGGTGGCCCGCCCCGCTGCGGCAAAACGATCCTCGCCCGCCAGCTACAGCAAACGCTGGGCTGCTCCCTCTTGCCCGCCGACTACCTCGGCGCGGCGATTCTCCCCTACCTCCCCGCTGAGCAACGGGACACCCTCTACCCCAGCGTCGGGCGTGGCCTGACCAACGATGAACGCTTCCGCCAGTTCACCACTGCCGATTTCCTGGCGGCGTTCCGCACCCGCGCCCGCACCGCCTGGGCCGGACTCAGCCGCCTGATCGAGTACGCCATCTACGAAGGCCAGTCCTATATCATCGAAGGGTTCCAGATCGAGCCGGAATTGGTAGCAGAGCTACAGACCAGGCACGGCGCAGACCAGTTTCGCGTCGCCTTCCTGGTCAAAACCGACCTCGCCGCGATCACCGCTGGCTTGCAGGCCGCCACTACCCCCAACGACTGGGCCCGCGAACGCACCACCGACCCGACCACCTACCCGCTGATCGCTGCCTGGGTGCAGCAATACAGCCAGGTGATCATCGCCGAAGCCATCCGCTGCAATCTGCCCTATTTCCTCACCGATGACGACTTCACCGCTGCCCTCGCCGCCGCCCACGCAGCCCTGATCGCCCCAAGCGAGCCTGATCAGCCGTTATCCCACCAAACCCCGCACCCAGCCCAATGACAGCCCCCGCCCCAGGTGGTATCCTGCGCCCAGGTAATGACCGGTTATCAATCAGCAAAGGAGACACCGATGCGCCTGGGACTCGATAGCTATAGTCTGCGCTGGCAAGGCTGGGATGCCTTTCAGTTTCTCGATTTCGCCGCTGAACTGGCCCTGGACAATGTGCAGTTTTCCTCGCGCAATGACCTCGCCTCGCACGACGAAGCGTATCTGCACCAGTTGCGCGACTACGCCGCCGCCCGCAACCTGACGATTGAGCTAGGGATGGGCAGCATCGACCGCCACGCCGTCTCCTTCCGCCCAGAGTGGGGCAGCGGCGAGCAGCAACTGAGCGAAATGATCCGCGCCGCCGCCATCATTGGCTCCCCAGTCGTTCGCTGCTTCCTCGGCGCGCAGGACGAGCGCACCGGGGCCGTACCACTCTCCGAGCATATCGCCGAGTGCGTCCGCGTGTTGCAGGCCGTGGCTCCGCTAGCGCGGGAACATGGCATCAAAGTGGGCGTCGAGAATCACGGCGGGATGGATTTGCTGGCCCGCGAGATGATCGCCCTGGTCGAAGCTGCTGGCACCGACACTACGGGCGTCTGCCTGGATACGGGCAATCCCGCCTACGCCGCCGAAGACCCCCTGTTGGCAACCGAACTGCTCGCCCCCTATACGATCACCACCCACATCCGCGACACCCGTGTCTGGGCCACGCCCGAAGGAGCCAAAGCCCAGTGGGTGCCAATCGGCGCGGGGAACCTGGATCTACCCCGCGTGATGGCGATGCTCAACGAACAGGCCCCCACGGCGATCATCAACCTGGAGATCATCACCGGGCTAGCGCCGCACGACCTCCCCTACCTCGTGGCCGACAGTGGGTTCTGGGACGCCTTCCCCACCATGCCCGCCGCCGACTTCGCCCGCTATGTCGCCTATGCCCAACACGGCATCGCCGCGCCATTGGAGCAGTTGGTCGTGCCACGTGGGCTGGCCCAGCCGCCAGCGGCGCAGGCCGAAGCGGTCATCGCGCAGCAGCGGGCGCATTTCGAGGAAAGTGTCGTGGCCTTCCGCCAGATTACAGGTGCGTAACTCCGGCGGTGTCCGTCGCCTCCGGCTGGGGGCGACGGTTCCGATACGACACAATATAGCCACTGTGCAATCGCTTGACGTGCCGCCAAACCTCGGCGGCCTTCGCGATTCCGCCGATCACTGGCACAACCGCTAGCAGATTCAGCAGCACACCAGTGCGATCCCGCGCCCGCCAGTTTGCCAGGGCATCGCGCAGCGCACAGAGCGTCCCCAGCACCGGGACAAAGTTCAACCCAACCTGCACCGTCGCCCCTGGCAACCCTAATACCTGCGCGAAATCACCGAGGAACGCCCCCCGCAAAATATCTGGCAGGAACGCTGGTGGTTTGCCAGCCGTCACTGGTGGTAATTGCCCCATCAGTCCAATCCTTTTTCCGCAACAGGCGCGACATTCTGCCGCAGGCCCAACCCTGTCGCTCCGCGAGTACTGTATGCACAGATTGCGCCATGACTGGTCAGCACTCCGGCAGAGCGCCCGCCACCTATGGTAGGCTGCACAACAGCGCCCAACGCCGCGTCAGGAAGCGGCTCAATCAGGAAGGAAATAGCCCCGATGAGTAGCGTAGAACACAAAGCGATTGCCGCCACCAAAGGCCCCGTGCGGCTCGCCATTGTCACCGTCAGCGACACCCGCACCCCTGAAACCGATGTCAACGCTGCCTACCTGCGCGAACAGATCGCCACCGCTGGGCATCAGGTCGTCGCCTATCACCTGATCAAAGATGAGCCAACGCAAGTCGCTGCCGTCCTTGATGCCCTCGTTGCGACCGCCGCCCAGGTAATCTTGTTCAACGGGGGCACGGGAATCGCCCCACGCGATACGACCTACGACGCCCTGAGCAGTAAGCTGGAAAAAACGCTCCCTGGTTTCGGCGAGATCTTTCGGATGCTCAGCTACGAACAGGTTGGCGCGGCAGCGATCCTCTCGCGGGCCTGCGCCGGGGTCTACCAGGGCCGCGTGATCATCTCCACCCCTGGCTCACCCGCAGCCGTGCAACTCGCCTGGGAGAAGTTGATCGCGCCCGAACTGGCACACCTCGCCTGGGAAGTAGCCCGCTAGCATTTGACCCCGATAGCGCACTTCCGCTAAGATGCACGGTAGGAACGGCCAATTTTCTTCACTACTGAGTTGCAAGCAGACCACGCCGGGGCATACTCACCCTTGCACGGTGCGGATTCGACTGGCAAAACAAGGAGGTGCAAGCAGATGGAATGGGTTACGCGCTCACACGTTCGCATGGATCGCGCGGCGATGGTCTGGCTGATTCACAAAGAAATCGATCAAGATGCGAAAATCACGATTCTGCCCGAAGCCGAAGTCATGGAATATGCCGCCGAAACGGGAGCCACGCCGTTCCACCACCCCAAAGCTGACCTGCGGAATACTGGCACCCGCACTGGGTTCGATGCCCTCCGCTTTCACTACGAACTGAATGACCCCGCCCTCGGGCTTCTCTCGATGATCTTACGCGGGGCGGAAACGAACGACCGTAATCTCACCCAATGGTCGCCGGGATTCTCTGCGATTGGCTCCGGCCTCCGCAACATGATCCACGACGACCAGGACTATATCGAGAAAATTGGGATCATGCTGGATGGCCTCTACCAGTTCTGCCGGGATCAACTGGCCCCCATCGTCAAGCCCGCCGCGCCACCACGCGCCGAATAACCGTCCCGAACAGCCCCGAGCAAGGAGAGAGCAAATGGCCGACCGCGAACGCTGGCAAACGATGAACGCCACAATAATCGACGAATACCGCGCCACGGGTGGTACCGTCACCGGGCGTATGGCTGGTCGCCCCTTGCTCCTGCTCACCACCACCGGGGCCAAGAGTGGCAAGGCGTTCACCACGCCGCTGAACTACAGCGAAGATAACGGTCGCCTCGTCCTGATCGCCAGTCGCGGCGGCACGCCACGCCACCCCGACTGGTATCACAATCTCGTGGCGCACCCCGAAGTCACCGTCGAACTAGGGGGCGAACAGTTCCGCGCCCGCGCCACCACCGCACAAGAACCAGAGCGCACCCGCCTCTTTGATCAACAGGCCGCGATTATGCCGTTCTTTGATGACTATCGGCGGCAAGTCACCGCGCGCGAAATCCCCGTAGTCGTCCTGGAACGGCTCAACTCGTCAGAATCCCAATCGCCCGCGCCATCACCACAGTAATCAGAATAAACGATCCAATCGCCTGCACCATCTTCAACGTCTTGGCGCGGCGCGACAGCACCTGCGTATCCGTTGGCCCATACGTCAGGCTGGCACAAAACGAGACAAAGAGATAGTCGATAATATTCGGTCGCCAATCGTGCCAAAAGCTGTATTCATTCTGCTGTTGTTGCGGAAAGATAAAGTCAGCATCAGCCGTGATCTTCCCGGTTCGCGCCGTTGGCCCGCCACTATCAAGCTGCCAATACCAGAGCGCAAAGAGGCCCAACTGTTGCAACCAGATCAGGGAAGCATCCCAGATCAGATCGACCGCACCACGATTCCCCTGCCGATAAAGCAGCGTGGCAACAATCTGCGTGATCGATCCCGCAATCGACAGCGTTAGCAAGCCCAAGACCAGCCAGAACCCCCAGCGCACCAGCCGCGGTTTATCGAGCAGAAACCCAATGATCGCAGGCAACACCGCCAGATTCAGCAAAAGTTCCTCGGCCCAGGCCAGATCACCAAACTCCTGCCAACGAACATCACCCGCTTCAGTTTTGAAGACTAACGCCCAAAACGTGATGTTATTCGATACCCGACTGTGAATCCAGATCATCAGCCCAACGATGATTAATCCGCGTAGATAGCTCCGCCATGATTCTGTCCAAAGCGCCCTGACTTTTGGCACAAATGCTCTCAATCATACAAGCATCAATAGCAGTCAGGAATAATCATCGATACGTACTACGGCACAGTACGCCAGTCGCGCCGCCTGCTCAAGCCGAACCTATCGCCGTTGCTGGCTCCGCCGTTGGCACGGTTGCCAGGGCCTGCGATGCGGCAGAAAGCCGCCGCGCCGCATCAACGATCGCCTCATTCGCGCCCCAATGGAAATATTCTTCCCCAATCGCCTGCGTCAGACCCACGCGGTCAAACAGCTGACGCACCGTTGGCGATAGCCCACAGAGCAACACTAGGCCATCGTGCGCCCGTTGCTCCCGCCAGAAATGCTCAATCGCGTGCAACGAGGAAGCATCAACCAGCGGCACGCCGCGCATCGACAAAATCACCACCGCTGGATGCCCCAGCCGTTCCAACGCACTGGTCAGTTGCCCGGTACTGCCGAAAAAGAGCGAACCGCTGATGTAGACGACCATGATCCCCTCATGCTCATCGCTCACCGTCACCCCAGCCGCCCGCAACCGCGCCCAATCAACCTTCGTCGGCACAATACTCAGCCGCGAAACCTGCCCGATAAAGACCAACAGGCTCAAACCAACCCCCACCAGAATCGCCTGGGTCAGATCGAGCGCCACAGTCGCCAACATCGTCGCCAGCATCACCAACACTGGCGTTTTCAGGCGGCGCGAGACATAGAGCCGAATCAAATGCCATTCGTTCATTCGCCACGCCGTCACCAGCAGCACCCCCGCCAGCGCCGCCAGCGGAATCCGCCCAATGGTCGAACCCAGCGCCAAGGCCCCCGCCAACAACGTCAGCGCATGAATAATACTGACCAGCCGCGTGACGCCCCCCGCCTTGATCCCCACACTCATCCGGGCAATCGCCGCCGTCGCTGGCACCCCACCGAAAAACGGCAGCAGGATATTCCCTACGCCTTGTGCCAGCAGTTCCTGATCGACCGCCAACTTCTTCCCGGTCATCCGGCCCGCCACCACCCCCGCCAGCAAACTCTCAATCGCCCCCAGGGCAGCAATCGCCACCGCTGGCCCCAGCAGGGGCGAAATCAGGGCGAGATCATCGAACGAGGGAATATAGCGGTCGGGCAAAATCAGCGTGGCGGGGATCGTGCCAATCGGGGCGACGGGCCAGTGCTGCACCGTCACCACCGCCGTGACGATGATGATCCCCAGCAACGCCGCAGGCAACTTCGCCCCCCAGCGAAACCGAGGCACCACGATCATTGTCGCCATCACACCCA
Source organism: Chloroflexia bacterium (assembly GCA_039810045.1). Classification (GTDB taxonomy): domain Bacteria; phylum Chloroflexota; class Chloroflexia; order Thermomicrobiales; family CADCWN01; genus CADCWN01. The sequence goes on along the minus strand of JBDHWF010000014.1, from coordinate 34,853 downwards.
GCGCACAGGCCACTGCGTACCAGTTGATTGGCGGCAAGGGACTCACCAGATAATGCCAGAGCTTCATCGCCGATGAATGATGGGTGGGAGTCTGCACCCCCAGCGCGTTATCAATCTGCCCAATCGCGATCACCAGCGCGATCCCGCTGGTAAAGCCCGTAATGACTGGCGCAGGGATGAAGTTGATAATCCGCCCCAGCCGAAAAACCCCCAACGCCAGGATGATCAGGCCGGAGAGCAACCCCGCCAACCAGAGCCCACGCAGGCCCTGTTGCTGGGCAATCACGATCAGCACGGCAGACATCGCGCCAGTTGGCCCGCTGATCTGGTAGGGCGCACCACTCAGCGCCCCGATCACCAGGCCCGCGATGATCGCCGTGACCATCCCCGCCGCCGCCGTTGCCCCACCCGCCACCCCAAAGGCCAGGGCAAGCGGCAACGCCACCGCAGCGACGGTTAGCCCCGCCACCAGATCATGAATGAACGTGGCGCGCGTGTACTGGCGAAATTCACGTTGCCAGAGATCAATCAGGACCGGGCGCTGCACCCCTCTGCTCCAGACTACTCGCGTGTATGCACCAACGAGCTAGCAACACCCGCCCCAGATCGTGACCGAGGAGGGCGATACGTTGGCCCAAGTGCGTTATTCGCTGCTCACTCTACAACCAGAACCAGCGACACGTCAACAGATTTTCGCTCTACTATAGGCAACCAATCTCCATTTCGCTCGGTGGTTCAGGGCCGGGGTCCTCCGCTGGATGCAGGTAGCCCAGCACCAGCAGCCCAAACGCCCAGATAATCAGCAAGGTACAGAGCGCTGCTGTTGGCAGTCCTTTAGTGGCCTCAGCGCAACTGAAGAAGTTAAAGAGGCCGCCCCAGAGTACAACGGCCAACAAACTCCCGTTTGTATAGTTATAGAGTTGGGTCAGGAGCAAGGTAGCGGCGAGGAAGACCAGCACAAAACCCGGAAACGTTGCCCGATTGGGGGACTGATAGATAGGCAGGTAGAAGTAGGCTGGAAGATACCAGCAGGTGCCAAGAACCCAGATAATCAGACTCGCCACCAGCGCACTATACCGTTCCTGCAACAGCGGCAGCGCAAAGCCACGCCAGCCCACCTCGATCCCCAGGCCACTGCACAGGAGCCACAACACCAACGCCCAGACACCCAGATATGGCAGAAAGTCAACCGCGCCAAGCTGCCGAAATGGTAACCACTGCCTGGTTATCACCCTGGTCAGCACCGCCGCAATTCCAAACATCGCGACGGGCGAGCCAACTGCCAGCAGCCACCAGCGGCCCAACTGCCACTGCATCAACCGCCCACCAAGCCCCGCCAAGCCTGATCGCCCTTCGGTCAGACTGATCACGATGACCGCCGCGATCAGCGGCCCCAGCAACGCCAGATAATGCAGCGCGAATGGTACCTGTAGCCCGATCCATCCATGCGCCCGCGCCACCAGGGGCAACATAATCACCCAGGTAAAGAGCGTTGCAAGGCTAACATAGGTGATCAGCGCGTGGCGCTGCACAGATTGTGTTAAGCCAGCAATGCTCATTCGTCTCACTGGCGCATTGTGAGCGCAATTAGCGGATTGCAACCGCAAATTTATCCAATCGCCCCAGTATTGCACACGAACGTCACGTCGTCCAATGATTTCCTAACCACTCTCCGATAAACAATACCTATACCAGCCCCGTTGAACAATACCTGCACCGCACTTGCCCCAGTTACGGAACAATCGCCGCCGATCAGCAGGTGCGGCACCGGGAAGAAATCAGCCGCCAATCCGTCAAAAAGATAGCGGCAAGGATCGGCGCACTCCAGCAAGCGAGGCAGGCACCACTAATGCAGCACGAACACCACCAGCACCACCGCTTTCCCCAACGGGGCCGCCAGCTGCTGATCGGGCTGGGAGTCATCACCCTATTTGCCCTCGTGGCGGCGCTTGCCGCGTCATCGGGCAAGGGGAAACCTCTCGTCATAGCCGCGCCGTCACCCACCCTAGCGACCGCCCGCTGCTTCGGCTACACCGCCCAACTCACGCTGATCCAGGGGCACGCCAGCACGCCACCAGCGACCGCAACGACCGTGGCGAGCGGCACCCAGTGGCAGCTAACGATTACGGGGCCAGTAACCCGCACCGGCGACGCGGTGGTCACGGCCTCGCTCGACACCTTCATTATTCGCGCCGAGCAAGCGATGCGGCACGACCTCACGCTGATCCGCTGGTCAGGCGCGGCAACGTCGCTCACGGCGCAGGGCGACCTGCTGCTCCCCAGGTTCGCTGATACGATCCGCGCGGGCGATCATGGGCGGATCCTGGCCTGGATCCAGACCCCCATCGGCAGCTTTGGGGTGCAGGGATTCACCTTTGCGCTTCAGCCAACGGGCGATAACTTCACCATCACCAACCCCACCCCGCTTTCCCAGGAACAATGCCCGCTACCCACCCCGCCCACGGCACTACCCCGACCACAATAAAAAACCCCCGAGGACACAGACCGATCTCCATCGCGTCTACGTCCTCGGGGCTGCGCCTGGCGCGAGTTCCGTTACCTATTCCTGCGGCGGGTAATCCGCCAGCAGTTCCTCGAAGCGCAGCCAGTCCCAATCGGCGGCCTGCCCTGCTAGCCGCGCTGCCAGCAGTTCCAGATGATGTTGCCAGCCAGCGGCAAAATTACGCCCCTCGCCCTGCGCCAGTTGCCGATGCGTCACGGTCAACAACGTGCGTGTGCCATCAGCCAGCGGGCGCAGATCAAAACGCACGCAGGAAGCATCCTCAGCCCCTTCATGCCAGGTATATTCCAGCGTTTCCAGCGGCACCAGTTGCTGAATCACCCCATCGACGATCAGCTTGCCCTGCTCAAAGTTGTACTGAATCTTGCCGCCAACCACCGGGTCAATCTGCGCCTCCCCCAGCCAGATCGCCAACTCCTCGGGGTCAGTCAGCAGCGTCCAGACAACCGCCAACGGCGCGGCGAACTCCCGCTCCAACCGCACCATCAGGCCATCCGCCGCCTGCTCAATCGTCGCCCCAGCCTCACCGCCGCTCATGATTCCTCCTCTGCGTCCAGTTCCTGCCGCGTCGCCAGCCGCGCCTCCAGCGCATCAAGCCGCCCCGCCCAGAACTGCCGATACCGCACCAACCACGCATCCAGCGCCGCCAATGGCGCAGCGTCGAGCCGATAAATCCGCCGCTGCCCTGCTTCATGCACCTGCACCAGCCCTGCCTCGCGCAGCAGCCGCAGATGCCGCGAAATCGCGGGCTGACTGACCGCAAACCGCGCCCCAAGTTCCCCAGCCGAGTATTCGCGCTCAGCCAGCAAATCGAGAATCTCACGGCGGATCGGATCAGCCAGAATCGGCAACAAGCTATCCATATTTATTATATAACATATCGGTTATATAACTGTCAAGTTATCCTTTACCGTGTGGGCGGGCTGGATTCGCGCATTCGTCTGCCCTGGTGTATCGTAAGGCTCTGCGTAGCAACTGCCACCAAGGCAGAAGGGAGGAAAGACCAATGGCGACACAGACGGAAGGAACTGGGGCGATTGACCTCGGGGCAGTGGAAGACCTGGGCGGCATCACCACCCTGCGCGGTGGTGGCGATGGTCGCGCCTGGAACGGAATTCAGTATATGCAGGGGATTTCCGGCAAAAATGTCGGCGCACAAGCCCTCTCGATCAACGTTGCCACGGTGCCATCGGGGGCGATTGCTTACGCCCACATCCACGATGGCTTCGAGGTGATGCTCTTTATCCTGCAGGGCAAAGTGAAACACACCTTTGGCGAAGGACTACGCCAGGAAGTCCTCAATCAGGCGGGCGACTTCATCTATATCAAACCCGGCGTCCCTCACGAAGTCTACAATGTTGGCGACGAACCGCTGATCGCCTTTGTCGCCCGCTCTGCCGCCGACGAATGGGACAAGATCATCGACTATCCCTCGGAGCATCGCCCTGCCCCAGTCGAATAACGTTGCTTACTGCGTCGTTCAGCGAAAAAGGAAGGAGTAGACCCCAATGAAAGCCATCATGGTTCACGAGTTTGGCGGCCCCGAAGTCCTCCGCTACGAAGATATTGACACGCCAGAGCCACAGGCGGGTGAAGTGCGCGTGAAGGTCGCCGCGATTGGCGTCAACTTCATCGACACCTACCACCGGGAAGGCCTCTACAAGAATCCGCTGCCGCTCGGCCTTGGGCAGGAAGGGGCGGGCGTGATCACCGCCATCGGCGAAGGCGTCACCGAGTTTGCCGTCGGCGATCAGGTCGCCTGGAAAGACCAGTTTGGCTCCTACGCCGAAGAAACGATTGTCCCCATCAGCAAGCTCGTCGCCGTGCCAGATGGCGTTGACGGCGAGAGCGCCGCCGCCGCGATGCTGCAAGGGATGACCGCGCACTATCTTTCGCACTCCACCTACCCGCTGCAAGCGGGTTCCACCTGCCTGATTCACGCGGCAGCGGGCGGGGTGGGCCTGCTCCTCTGTCAGATGGCGAAAATGCTTGGCGCGCGCGTCCTCGCCACGGCGGGCAACGAAGAAAAGGCCGCCCTCGCCCGCGAAGCTGGGGCCGATCACGTCGTCCTCTATCGGCAAGATGATTTCGTCGCCGCAGCCAAGCAATTCACCGAGGGCAAAGGGCTGGACGTGGTCTATGACGGCGTGGGCAAAGATACCTTTGAGCAGGGGTTACAGACCCTACACCCACGCGGCTACATGGTCCTCTTTGGGCAGGCCAGCGGCCCGGTGCCGCCATTCGACCCGCAGATTCTCAATGCGCGTGGTTCGCTCTTTCTCACCCGCCCTTCGCTCGGCTTCTACACCCTCACGCGGGAAGAACTCGACTGGCGGGCGCAGGATATTTTCACCTGGATCAACGAGGGCAAGCTGAAGCTGCGCATCGGCGCGAAATACCCTCTGTCCGAAGCAGCGCAGGCGCATATCGACCTGCAAGGCCGCAAAACAACGGGCAAAGTGCTCCTGATCCCGTAGTCAAACGGGGCTGGGTGACGGCAGCGGGCGCACCAGCAGTAGCGCCTGATCCGTCTCCCAGAGGGGCAGATCAAGCAACGGCAGAAAGCGGCGCGCCTGCCAGAAGCGGCGCGTCGCTGCATAGGAGTCGGCAGTGGCCGCCGTCATCACCAAGACCACCGCAACGCCCCGCGCCTGGAGATCGACCAGCAACGCCGCCAAAATCGCCGTGCCAATCCCGCAGTGGCGGCGGTCGGGGTCAACAGCCATCCAGGTAATCTCCGCGCTCACTGCCGTTCGCAGCGTCCAGGTGGCGAACCCAACGACCCCTCCGTCCTCCACCGCCACCCAGCCAGACTCTGTGCGTACCGCCTGGGCGCAGGCAGCAATCCCGCCCTGATGCCCGAAGAATGCGGGCAGGCGGCGAATAATCGCGTCGCAGGCCGCCGCGTCGGACGGCTGAAGTTCCCGAATCGTCGGTGTCATCCGTGTGGCTCCGTACTAGCCGCATCAGCCCCTGATAACCGTCGTCATCTTGTTGACCGCGCCAACCCATTGTAGTCAGAGGAACGCTCTATGCACAGCCCCGCTACCCCGCTCTACCTCGGCCTCGATGTCGGCACAACCAAAGTCGCCGCGGTCGTCGTGGACGCCACAACCGGGCAACAAATCGCCGTCGCCAGCGCCGCACAACCCTCCCCGCTCCCCACCGCCCCTGGCCGCAGTGAGGCGGACCCGCTGGGCTTGCGCGACGCCGCCCTCCTGGCGGGCCGCACAGCGGTCGCCGCGGCAAGTCAGGCTGGCCCAATCGCGGCGATTGGCGTCACCGGACAGCAACACGGCGGCCTCCTGGTCAGCACTGCGCCCGCCGATCTCTTGCGCCCCCTGACCCCCTTGATCGGCTGGCAAGACCAACGGGGCAACGAGCCTGCCCCCGCTTTTCCGTCGTACCTCGCCTGGATGCAGGCGCTACTGGACGGCATCGACACCAGCGCCACTGGCTGTCCACTCGCCAGTGGCTTCCTCGGCACCGCCCTGTTCTGGTTGGCCCGCACCGACGGCCTGCCCACCACCGCCGCCCGCGCCACCTTTGCCCCTGATTACGTCGTCGCCCACCTCTGCCAGCAAGCCCCGGTCACTGGCCCCACGAACGCCGGGGGCGCGGGGATCTTCGACGTAGCCCAGCGTCGTTGGCACCCGGAAATGGTCGCCGCCCTGGATTTACCCCCCGCGCTCTTACCCCAAGTCGCCCCCACCGTCAGCGTCGTTGGTCATCTGGCAGCGGAGCCCGCCGCCGCGTTGGGGCTGCCCGCTGGCCTCCCGGTCGCCAACGCGATTGGCGACAATCAGGCCAGCTTCTTCGGCAGCGTTGGCACCGCCACCGATACCCTGCTGGTCAATGTCGGCACTGGCGGGCAAGTCTCCGCGATCACCCCACGATTCATCCGGGGCGATCTGCTGGAAACCCGCCCATACCTCAATGACACCTATCTGCTCGTTGGCGGCGGTCTCGTCGGCGGGCGTTCCTACGCCCTCCTGCGCGACTTCATCGCCCAGGTTGGCCGCGACTGCTTCGGCGTCGCCGTCGCCCCCGACGATCTCTACGAACGCTTGAACGCCCTCGCCGCCACCGTTCCCGCAGACAGTGACGGCCTCCACTGCGACCCCCGCTTCGGCAGCAATCGGTACAACCCCCACCAGCGCGGAACCTACACGGGCCTCGACCCGCGCACCTTCACCCCCGGCCACTTCGCCCGCGCGCTGCTCGAAGGCGTTGCCGCCACCTTCCACGACCTCTACACCACGATGCAGGCCGTTGGCGTCACTCCGCGCACCCGGCTCCTCGGCTCAGGCAACGGGATTCGCAACAATCCCCTCCTGGCGGCGATCTTGCAAGATCGTTTCGGAATGCCGCTCGTCAGCCCCACCCACCGCGAAGAAGCGGCGCATGGGGCCGCCCTGCTCGCTGCCATTGCCACTGATGCCCTCACCACCACAGCGGCCACTGCCTTGCTACGCACGGCGGCGACAGCACCCTAGGGCGAAATGTCGCGGCAGATTGCGCCAATTGTTCGCGCAATCGCTATACTTGCGCCCTGCACAGTGAAGGCAGGGAAAAGGATCGAACGTCGTTATGCTCCAATTCCGCATCTGGTGGGATCGCTACGCTGCCCGCTACAACACCTGGCCCGTCCGGCTGGCGCTGCTGGCCGTAGTCGCCCTGCTGCTGGTCGGCGGCGTCCTCCTCTATCGCTGGTTCCGGCCTGCTGCCCCGCCAGCGCTGACTGCCGCGCTGCCCGCCAGCAGCTTCCGCGCCACTCTGACCGCCGTGAATCCCCCCGCCCTGATCGGCACCGGGCAAACGGCCACCGTCACCGTCAAGATTCGTAACGACGGCGACCAGCCGTGGCCGGTCGCCACCCCTGGCGTCCTCTATGGGGTTACGCTGGGAAACCGCTGGATCGACCCGCGCACCAGCCAGGTCGTCCTCGACGACAATCGCGTGGCGCTGCCCGCGCCACTCTTTCCGGGCAAAGAAGCCACCGCCACACTGACGATCACCGCGCCGCACGCGGGCCTCTACACCCTCGATATTGATCTGTTGCAAGAGGGGGTGGGGTGGTCTGGCCAAAACAGCAAGCCACCCCTGCAAATTGTCATTCGCGTCATGCCCTAAACCGCGAGTAGGCCTGTTCTACGCCGGCCAGAGCGCCGCCAGCACCTTCTCCGCATCGTGCCGAATAAAGTGCTGCTCCGTCGCAAAGTCCCCCGCCAACACCCGCCCACACAACGCCCTAGTTCGTTCGAGATCGGGTTCCACGGGCAACGCCCCATCAGCGGCATACTGCGCCAGCCGCTCTGGGCGATGTCCGGCGGTATGCACCAGCACGGTATCTGGCTCCCGGCCCAGGTATTTCGCCACCTGCGCCACGAAATCCGACGCCTTGTAATTATCCGTCTCGCCGCGCTTCGTCATCAGATTCACCACATAAACCACATCAGCGTCAGCATCGGCAATCGCGTCATTCACGCCAGCCACCAGCAACGTCGGCAAAATCGACGTATAGAGATCGCCTGGGCCCAGGATAATCCGCGCTGCCCGCTCCAGCGCCTTCCGCGCCCGTGGTGTCACCGTTGGCACAGGATCCAGATAGACCCGCCGAATCGCTGGCTCAGCAATTCCCCGCTGGTCGATCTGATCCTCCCCTGCGATCACCGAGTCATCAGTCAACTCCGCGTAGAGGGTGGTCGCAGCTAACGCAACGGGGGCCACGTGACCAACCGTATTGAGAATCGCCTCGGCATCGTCCAACGCCGCCAGCAAATCCCCCTCATTCATATCTTCCAACGCCCGCAAGATCAGATTACCCAGACTATGCCCCCCCAGGCCAGCGGCATTGTCGGACTGGGCAAAGCGATAGGCAAAGAGATCGCGCCAGAGCCGCCGCGCGCGCGACTGCGCCACCAGGCCCTGCCGCAAATCGCCCATCGGCAGCGGCAACCCATATTCATCCATCAACTTCCGCGACGAACCACCAGCGTCCGCCGTTGAGTGAATCGAGGTCAGCAACCCTTCGCCAATCGTTCGCCGCAACCCCCGCACAACTGCATAGGTGCCAGTGCCGCCACCCATCACCGCGACTGGTTCATTGATCGCACCTACTCGTGTCAACACCATCCGTTATCCCCCATCCAGGTCGTCATCAAAATCTGCCAGGGGAATAATAGCAGCCACAGTCAGCAAATAGCACCGCCACCGCAAACGCCAACGGGGGCCAGGTGCAACTAGACCTGTCCCCGCAAAAACGCTCTGCCCAGCGTCTACGTTGGACGATAGGTGCCAAAACTCCACTGATGCCCTTCCAGGTCAAGCGCGTCATACTCCTGCGACCCATAGTCCGTCGTATATGGCTCGGCAGTAATCGTCGCCCCGGCGCCTTGCGCCTGAGCATAGTGACGAGCAAGATCCGGCACGTAGACATAGAGTGCCAGGCTGGCACGCGCGCCATCGGCCCGCTGCCGTGGCCCCTGCGCGGGGTCTGCGGATCCCACCATAATCACGCCACTGCCCAACCGCAGCTCTGCATGACCGATTGTCCCATCAGGGCCAGGGACAACCAGCCCTTCCGTGAACCCGAATGCGGCACAGAGCCACTGCACGGCGGCTGCCGCATCGTTGTACCGCAGAGCAGGATAGATGACCGCCTGATCAGTTGTCGCCATCGTCAATACTCCTTACGTAAGGCTCCCATTCAAGCCACCAAGAGTACTCTAGCACCGCCACCTGCCAGGGTATTGGAATTTTTTGACCGACCTGATCTGCTACGATAAGGCCACTGGTCACGCGGTCGCGAGTTCAGGAAGGAACGCCACGAATGACACCCGCCACCACAACGCAAACCACCGATGTCTTGATTGTCGGCGCTGGGCCAACGGGCCTGATGCTCGCCAACTGGCTGGCCCGATTCGGGGTACAGGCGATTGTTGTTGACGGCAAGAACGGCCCAACACGAGAGTCCCGCGCCCTGCTGGTACAGGCGCGGAGCCTGGAAGTGTACGACCAGCTTGGCCTGCCCATCGCCGAGCATGGCTACCGCCTCGACGGAATCGCCATCTGGCAAGGGGCCAGCCAGGTCGCCCAAATCCCGTTTGGGCCAATTGGCGTGGGACAAACCCCACACCCCTACCTGACGATCCTTGAACAGAGCCGCAACGAGACATTCCTCAACGACCATCTACAAACGCTCGGCGGGGCAGTTCGTTGGGAAACTCACCTGCTGGAGTTCACCCAGGACGCCCAGGGCATCACCGCCACCGTGCGCCACGCCGCAGACCCACCCACGACCATTCGCGCACGCTACCTATGCGGCGCAGACGGTGCCCACAGCTCAGTGCGCCACGCGCTCGGCGTCGCCTTTCCAGGCAGCAGCAGCCCAGGCCGCTTTTACGTCGCCGATACCTATCTGCAGGGGCGACTCGACCCCACACGGGCGAACTTCAAGTTTGCCCCAGGTACCTTCATGGTCTGTTTACCAATGGGGGGTTCCGACCATTTCCGGCTGATCGGGATTGTGCCACCCGCGATCGCGGCGAAAGAAACCGTCAGCTTTGCCGATCTGCAACCACTGCTGCGCGACACCTTTGCCTTGCAGAGCCACGACCTGCAATGGTTTACGACCTACAACGTCAACCACCGCGTCGCCGCGCAATTTCGCGCTGGTCGCGCCTTTCTCCTGGGCGACGCCGCACACGCCCACAGTCCAGTCGGCGGTCAGGGGATGAACACAGGCCTGCTCGATGCCCATAACCTCGCCTGGAAACTCGCCGCCGTCATCCACGGCGAAGCCAATCCAGCCCTGCTCGCCACCTACGAGGCCGAACGTCGCCCCTTCGCCCAGCAGTTAGTCCGCACCACTGATCGCGCCTTCGGTGTCGTCACCGCCAACCATCGACTCACGGGCCTCTTGCGAGGCCACCTGCTCCCCGCCGTGCTGGGCAAGCTCGCGCCGCATCTCGCCATCGCAACAGGCCAACCATCAGCCGTCGCCCGCGCCGTCTTCCGCCTGATCGCGCAACTGGGGATTCGCTACGACCACAGCCCGCTCAACCAGGGCCGGGTGGGTAACCTGCGGGGTGGCGAACGATTGCCGTTCGTCCCCTTCCGCGACACCACCAATTTTGCGCCATTGCAGAACGCCCGCCCGCAACTGCACTGCTACGGCCCGCCCGATCCGGCCCTGACCGCCTGGGCCGCCACGAACCCCTGGCTATCGCTCCACCAGTTTCCCTACACCCGTGCCGCCAGGGCCGCCGGATTGCGCGAGGGCGCGGTCTACCTGATTCGGCCCGATGGCTACATCGCCCTACCAATGCCGCGCTTCCAGCCCGCCGCCCTCACCACCCTCATGCAAACAGGGTGGGGCTGGCGGGCCACAGGCTAGCGGCGCTCAATCACCGCGCCAGCCGCCTGCATCTGGGAGTTGGCGCTGCACCAACGCCACGGGCGTTTGCCCGGAGAACTGCTGTACTTCGTTGATCAGATGCGCCTGGTCGTAATAACCGCAGGCGCTGGCAAGTTGCCGCCAATCGATTGGGGGCGGTAAGGTAGCCAACAACTGCATCAGCCGATCAAAACGCAGCACCCGCGCCAGCAGCTTCGGCGGTAGCCCAAACGCTTCGCGACAGCGGGCGATCAGATGCCGCTGGCTCCACCCAGTCTCGGCGGCCAAAGCCGCAATCGCCACCTGCCCCCCAGCCTGCGTCAACTGTTCCCAAATCCAGGGCAGTCGCTCGTCAAGCGCTGGCGCAGCCATAGACCGCGCCAGCAATACCTGATCCAGCAACGCAAAACGCGCTGCCCAGGAATCAGCCGCCGCTAGCTGCTCAACCAGTCGCGTGCCTGCTGGCCCCAGCACGTCCGCCAGCGCGACCGTCCGATTCGCCAGCGCACGCATCGCCACCCCCAGGCAACGATGCGCCCCTAGTGGCGTGAAGTCCACCTGAACACAGGCGCTTGGGCCAACCGCAGTGACCAATGCACTCGTCGTATGCAACCCCACCACAAAACTATCATGGGGTGTTGGGGGTACGGTTGGCCCAGGCCCAGCCACCACAAAGGCCGCCCCGAAGTTGATAATCAGCGCCACATCCGCCGAAGGAACTTCGAGCCGCTGGAATGGCGGCATTGCCGTTTCATAGAATCCACCGTAACGGCGCACATATGGACGCAACGCGGGGGCAGGCTGCCCATAGGCAAACTGCCCTTGCCCCGCTGCCGAAGCATACTCACTGATAATCAGCCGCTCAGTGGCAGTCATCGCGCCCGCCCGCAATCACTCAGCCACTGGCGTGAATTTGCCCGTGATCTGCGTCAACTCAATCCCGTTACCAAACGGGTCTTGCACCATCAAGCGTGGCCGCTGATCAATCGGCTCAGCCTCGCGAATCGGCACCTGCTGCGCCAGCAAATGCGCGCGCATCTCGGCTAAATCATCGACCTCCAGGCAGAGGTGATTACGCTCTGGCGGCTGATAGGCGGGCATCGCCAGCAGATGAATCTCATGTTCCGCATCGCCCGCATCGAACCAGATCACTGGCAGATCTTTGAGCCCCATCGGGCGGCTTTTCTCCACCAGCCCCAACGCCTCACCATAAAACTTGCGGGCCTCCGCCTCACGCCCCGCCGGAAACCCCACACTGACGTGCTGCACCCGTTGCACCCGTGCCATCGTCGCCCTCCTGCCACCTACACCGCCGCAATAGCCAACCCACTCAGCCCACTATCGCAATGATCGCCCACAGAAGCAACGCCAACCGCCGTCATCGATCGTCCAGATCGCCACAGCAGAACTTCTGTGCTAGTATCCCCGTAGTATAACAACACTACAGCCATCGGGAAACGGGTAAATTGCACCAGGAAGGACCACGCCAATGACCGCACAGGCAACGTCAACCCCCTCCCTCATGACGTTCTATCAAGGTTGGGAGAGTTACCAGCGTGGGCTGCTGGCAATGCTCGCGCCGCTGACGCCCGCACAACTCGCCAGCCCGATCCCCGCCCACACCTGGACGATTGGGCTGGTCGCCCAACATCTGATCGCGAACCGCGTCTGGTGGTTCCAGGTCTGGATGGGCGAAGGCTCCCCCGATCTCGCCCCCATCGCCCACTGGGACCCTGCCGACAATGTTGAACAAGCCCCACTGACCGCGCCCGAACTGGTCGCGGGCCTGGAAGCCACCTGGCAACTGGTGGCCGATTGCCTGAACCGCTGGACCGCCGCTGACCTTGATACCGTCTTCCAGCCACCCGCCGCGCTGAACGCGGAGGAGCGGGCCAACTGGCCCGCATTCTCCCGCCAGTGGATCATCTGGCACGTTTTTGAACACGAGATTCATCACGGCGGCGAATTGTCGGTCGCCCTCGGCTGCCTCGGCCTGCCCGGTATTTACGGCACCATGTAAGGCCGCTCGGCCTGGTGATCAGCAGCCCAATCAACAGCGTAGGCCCCGCAGATTCCTGCGGAGCCTACGCCAGAAGGAACAGCCCGATTGCGCTGGGCCTTAGCCCTGCCAGGTCAACTGCGTCAACTGAATCAGATTGCCACAGGTATCGTTCACCTGGGCGATAATTGAGCCAGTGACCGCGGTTGGCGGCATCGCGAACTCGGCCCCGCGCTCCTGCATCCGCTCATAGTCGGCTTGCACGTCGTCACTGGCGAACATCGCCGCTGGCTGCCCCTGGGCGAACAACGCCTGCTGATAGGTCTTCGCCGCTGGATTATCGTTGAGCGCCAGTTGGAGTTCTGGGCCAGCGGGATCGTCGGGCGAAACTACCGTGAGCCAGCGAAAGGGCCCCTGGCTGAAGTCAGCCTGCTTGACGAACCCCAGCACATCGGTGTAAAAGCGCAGGGCTTGCTCCTGATCATCGACATAAATGCTGGTCAATTTGATCTTCATCGCGCTACTCCTTCTCTGTCACATCAGCCCGGTGCGGCTCGTCAATGCGATAACGAACCCAGATCTGGCCCGTTACCTCTCTGACGAAACAACATGGGAGAATGTGACCGATGGAAAAGAATGACACGTGGTTGACGGAACGCTTCGAGGCCGATCGCGCCCACTTACAGGCAGTGGCCTATCGGCTACTCGGCTCAACCAGCGAAGCCGACGACGCGGTGCAGGAAGCCTGGTTGCGCCTGAGCCGCGCCGACACCAGCACAGTAGAAAACCTGAGCGGTTGGCTCACAACCGTCGTAGCGCGGGTCTGCCTCGACCAGCTACGGCAGGGGCGGGCGCGGCGCGAGGAGCCACTGGCGCAGGATGACGCCGTGCTGCCCGCCGCTGCCGACCCCGAACACGAGGCCCTGCTGGCGGAGTCAGTCGGCCTGGCGATGCAGGCAGTACTGCAACGCCTTGCGCCAGCCGAGCGCGTGGCGTTCGTGCTGCACGATGTTTTCGGCCTCTCATTCGCGGAGATTGCCAGCATCGTTGACCGCTCACCGGTCGCCACCCGCCAACTCGCCAGCCGCGGTCGCCGACGCGTGCAGGGCGCGACAGCGGAGGACAGCGCCGCAGATCTGGCGCGGCACCAGGAGATCGTCACGGCATTCTTCCGGGCCTCACGCACTGGCGACTTACAAGCCCTGCTCGCGGTTCTCGATCCAGCGGTCGCCCTACGCGCCGACGAAGCCGCGCTGCAACTGGGGGCGCGCACTGGTTGGCTGACGACCGATCTGCATGGCCCAGTGGCCGTCGCCGAACAGTTCAATGGTCGCGCCCAGGCCGCCCAACTCGCGCTGATCGCTGGCGCACCCGGTGCAGTGTGGGCCACTGGCCGCACACCACGCGTCGCCTTCACCTTCACCATTCAGCATGATCGGATCGTCGAGATCGCGCTAATAGCCGACCCCGACCACCTACGCCAGTTGCAGATCGAACTCCTGCCCTAGATCACTCGTCGCCGCAGGCAAGATGGGGGGCAATGAGCAAAGGGGTAGCCCCGCGACTGCAGTCGCCCGGCCCACCCCTCTATCGCCCACCCCGCCTGCAAAAACCCTAGAGCTTGATCTTCTGCTCGATCGTCCCACCCTTCGCTGATTTCACCGTCAGCGTCAGCGGGCCTTTACTCCGCACCAACCACTCAGCCCGCGCCTCATTCCGCAGAATCGTGCCACCAAAGCCAAACGCCCAGCCAGTCGCCTGCGCCCGCCCTTCCAGATGGCCCAATACCTGCTTCTGATCACCCAGCACCATCTCCGTCTTCGCGCCCGTCAGTTCAACCGTGACTGGCTGCGCCACGCCGAGCCGCACGGCCTTATCGCTGATATTGGTCGGCAGGAACCCAGTATTCTCGACCAGCACGCGCACGACGTGCAGCCCCTTCGCGACTTCCTCCGTCTCGACCTTCGCGACCCGCACCCGCGGGAGAATCGCCGCCTGCCGCAATACAAACCGATGGTTCTTCTCGCATTCCTCCTGCAAGAACTTCGGTGGGGCATTCTGCCGCACCTTCTTGGTGTGCCAGCCGCCAATCTCCACCAGCCCCAGTTGCGGGTGGTTGAACGACCGCCAGCGCTCGAACCCATCGCCCTCGTGATGTTCATCAAGCCAGCGCAGCAGCTTCAGGCCATCTTCTTCCTTCTGATCTTGCGTGTGCCATGGCCCCTGCCAGCGCCCTTCAATGCCAGCCCGCCCTTCGATATCCCACAACTCTGGCGCGAAACCGAACAGGCCCAGGCCATCCCAGGTCCACTCAATAAAGCCGCCCGCCGCCGAGCGCGTCCCCCGATCATCAATCGCCGGATACGTTTCGTAGACCGAGCGGCAGGGATAGCCCACGACTTCTTCGCCCAACTCGCCAATCCGCTTGTAGAGCGCCAGGTCGCGCATTGGCACTTCGCTCTCCGGGCGCGAACTTGGCATTCGGAACAACACCCCACCCGTCGTATGATAGTTCTGAATCATCCCGATATTCGGGTGGGCGATCACGAACGCCGCCAACGCCCGCGTCTCCGGCTCCGACAGCGGATATGGCCCCGCGCCAGACTGCGACGTGACCCAGTTCCCTGGATAGTTACGGTTGATGTCAAGGCTCATCTTTGGCGGCGCCATCTTCAGCGGCCCACCGTGATACTCATGCAAAATCCCTTCGGGGATCAGATGATAATAGGTGCCGCCCTGCTCATCTGGCTGCCGCTTCAGCATCAGGCGATCATCCTGGCCCGAAACGCGCCATTCCCCCTTCGGATCAGGCACGCGCATCTGCAAAATCAGGCCATCGCCATCAATATCTTCCTGGCGCAATCCGGGCTGATCGTCCTCATGCGGATAGGCCCGCGTACTCGACCGCAGCGTGTAAGGCGTGGACAGATACCGCTCGGCCCCATCGGGGTTGACCCGTGGCAAGATGTAGAACGTACAGTTGTCAAGCAAGGTCGTTAGCTGGTCGTCCTTACCATACTTCGTCAGCAACTCGTTCGCCGTGTAGAGCGCCACTGCCGACCCAGTCACTTCGCCCGCGTGCATATTGCCGTCGATATATTGCGCTGGCTTCGTGTCATGCGCGCCAGTCGCCGTATTCGTCAGCGTCAGGCACCAGATATCGCGTCCCTCGTGGCTCTTGCCGATCGACTCCAACGCAGCCAACTTCGGATACTGGTCAACATAGCTCTGCAAAATCGCCGTCAGGTCATCATGACGATAAAAGCGATCAAACTTGACAGTTGGTTGTTTCTTCGCCTTTGGCATCAGCACGCACACTCCCGCCTATCACTAGGCACTAAACAACGATCAACCCACGCAGAATACAATTCTCCACGCCACACAGCAAATCGCGTCGCCCGCATTCAGGCAATTTCACCAGCATCAATTGTGCGATTGGTAGAGCAAAACGGAGCCAGCACATCGCTGTGGCCCTATTGCCGCCGCCAGACGGGCGCGGTACACTGGCAAGGCAGCACAGCGCAGCAACAACAACTATCGACAGGAGTGGCATGTTCCAATTACAGGATCGCTTGGCCCCGCTACGCGCCCGCACTGGCGTTGATGAACTCTCGTTCCGCCTCGCCGTCCTCTTTGGGCAACCACCCCTGATCGACGCGACCTTTCGGCTCTTTTCGGCGGGGATCCTGCCCGCGCCAGCCCGTAAACGGTTTCTCTACAGTGGCCTCACCGCGCCCAACCTCGCCCGCACCCTGCGGAGTATTCGCTCCCTCGCCGATTGGCCGACCGCCTGGGCCACCGAAGCCCGCCGCCTCGAACTGTGCGCCCGCGCTGCGGAAATCGCCAGCACCCCGCAAGAACGCGCCCGCGCCACCGCCTACTGGCGCGGCGCAGCCCTGGCCTATGGCTTTGCCAGCACCGCCGTGAGTGCCGAAGCCGAACATGGCGCAGCCCTCGATGCCGCCCGCCTCGCCGCCTTTCGGCACGCTGCCCCCGGCCTCACCCCGCCCGCCGAAGCCGTCAGCCTGCCCTGGCCGACGCTGCCCCTACCGGGCTGGTTCCGCCGCCCCACCAACGCCACTGGCCCGACGCCCCTGGTGGTCATGTTCAATGGGGCGGGAATTGTCAAAGAGGAAATGAGCCTCTGGAGTGAACCATTCCTGGCGCAGGGCCTCGCCACCGTAGCGTTCGATGGCCCTGGCTGTGGCGAACTGCGGGGCAAACTCGCGATTGACCTCGGGCAGGAAGATATTACGACCGCCATCCTCGCCTGGGCCACCGCCCACCCCCAAATCGACGCCACCCAGGTCGCCCTACTCGGCGTCAGCTTCGGCGGGGCGCAGGTGATTCATCACACCGCCATGAACCCCGCTATCGCCGCCTGTGTTTCGGTCACGCCACCGTACAATCCCGCGCCGTACGCTGATCGCGTCCATCAGTTTGTGATGGCGGAGATCGCCGCCCTCTGTGGCGCATCGAACGCCGCCGAGATCGTCGCCCGCGCCAACGACCTCTCCTGTGTCCCCTTTGTGGAGCAGGTCGCCTGCCCAACGCTGGTGATCGGCGCGGGGCTCGACACAATTCTGCCGCCCACCGAAGCTGCCCGCCTCTATCACGCCCTCTCCTGCCCGAAAACCCTGCTCTACCTGCGGCGAGCCACCCACATCGGCCTGTCACACATCGACGTGTGGGCGCCTGCCGCCGCCGACTGGCTAGCAGCGCGCCTGCGGCCCGCCGAGGCCGCCTAACCGCAACTGCTGCCACAGCCCGCCACGAGCGCGAGGGCAACTGCTATACTCCTGGCGGGCACAGTCGTGATGGAGGAAAGAGGGACGATGGCGCATCTTGGGATTTCCCCCGCCTGGTACTACCTGGTATTCACCGCCGTGGGGTTAGCATTAGTCACCTTCGCCGCGATCATGTCACACATACCACGCGTTCCCGAGCAACGGGGCCTGCTGCTGATCATCGTGGTCGCCGCGTTCGCCGCTATTTTCTCCCTGATGTTGACGCAAGTCACCAACCCCAGCAACGATATTGAGGTCAGCCCGTTCATGCTCTACCTCTTTCGGGCCAGTATGGGCGCCCTCATCCTGGCTGCCTTGCTCGACTTCTTCTACTACTGGCAAGCCAAACGCCGCCAACTCGGCGGCGCAGACTGGTCGTTGTTTGTCGGTATCGGCCTGCTGATCTGTGCGGGCCTTGGCCTCTACTCCCAGTTCGGCTTCGGCTGATCGGGCGGCGCGGCGCGGCTTCACCAACCGCCTCAACGCCCCCCGAATAGGCCGATCAGCCATTCCTCCGCTTCAACCACCAGTTGCGACAGCGGCGAACGCGACGCCAGTTGGGTCAACGCGGCCAGTTGCCCACTCGCCAGCAAATAGCCCATCACCATCAGCAGCAAACCACTGAGGATATTCGTCGTGTGCAGATGCAGCGTCCACGGCCCCACGCGCACCGCCCAGCCACGCCCCCGCAGAAATTGCCAGAAGCGCGTGCCATGCCCCAACCGCCCAAAGAAGGCCGTAATCAGCATCAGCGGCGCACCCAGGCCCAGAGCGTAGATGAAGGCCAGCATCGCCCCCTGCACAATCGTGCTGCCACTCGTCGCCAGCAGCATCAGGATCGCGCCGAGAATCGGGCCAATGCAGGCCGACCACCCCAGCGCAAACGTCGCCCCATAGAGATAGGAGCCAATCCAGGTTGGCGCGGGATTGCGCTGGAGCTGTGGCCCCGCAATCCCCAACCCCAGCAAACTGAGTACCCCAAAGAGGAAAATCACCACCCCACCAATCTGCGTGAGTTGGTGCAGATGCTGAAAGAGCAGCCGACTGAGCGTGGTTGCACTCGCCCCCAGCAGGGTGATCGTCGTCGCCAGCCCGAAGAAGAACGCCACCGTCAGCGGCAGGGCCGCCTCCTTTTGCGCCTGCACCCGATAGGCAAAGTAGGCGGGCAGCAACGGCAGCGTACAGGGCGACAGGAAGCTGAGCAGCCCCGCCAAAAATGCCTGCGGCATCAGCAGCGCAACCTCCCCCGTGGAGAGTGCCGAACCACCGACATTCCCAAAGAACAGGCCCGCCACCAGGAACACAACCACACCGCCGAGAACGGCCCAGAGCAGCCAACTGCTACTGGTTGTTCGTTCAAGCGGTTGCTCAGACTGCGCCATGGCTCCCCCTAACTGCCCGCTCGCAGCAGTTCCTCAATATAGGTGGTCAGCTGGCTTTCAGTCAGCCCGCCCGACAGGCGGCGCACAATCTGCCCCTGCCGATTAATCAGCACGGTATTGGGCAAACCATAGACCTTATACTGCGTGGCGATCTGATCGCCCTGATCGAAGCCAAGTGGATAGCTCACCCCAATTGAACTGGCAAAAGCGCGGGCCTCGTCCTCTTTATCTTTACTCGCCAGCCCCACGATCACCACCCCTTGATCTTTATAGCGCCGCGCCGTTGCATCAAACGCGGGCATCTCATTCCGGCACGGCGCACACCAGGACGCCCAGAAGTTGAGGACGACAATCGACCCACGTAAGCCAGCCAGACTGATCTGCCCACCATCGAACGTCGCAAAATCTGCCGCTGGGGCCGCTTCTGGCGTTGGCGTCGCCGCCCCCACCCCACAGCCGACCAACGCGCCGACCAGCAGGAATAATGCCACACGCTGCAACTGCTGTAGCAGCTTTCTGCACATCATTATCGCTTCCTTGCCGCTAGGCGCTAGCTACTGGCTGTTGCGGGGCAGACGCCAGGAAGCTGGTGTTCATATTCCGCCAGATTCCCAGCATTGAGGCCATCCAACAACTGCTCGCCAGAATGGTACTGGGCAAGCAGCGCACGCAGATCTCGCCAATCGCCGTAATCTGCCGCATCAGCAAGAATAGGGCAAAGCCGACCCCCACCATCGTGGCCAGCAATAGCAGCATGGTGAGCGTCAGCGGTCCCAGGCGTTCGCGGAACAGCCCGAACCCGGCCAAAGCCAGCAGCCCGCCAAACCCCACCATCCCCAAAAACGGAATCGACAGACTGGTACGCGCAGGAACCGAACTCAGTTCGCTCATCCGCAACTGCTCGCAAGCCGTCTCGAAGATACAGACCTGCGCCGCCAGATTCTGTTCGCGCTCGACCATTAGGATCGCGGAGTCAAAGACCCCCACCAGGGCCAACACCACGATCACCATCCGCAAGATCATTGTTTGCTTGTCAATCATCACCACACCTCGTGTATGGCAGCATTACTGCTTATGGTTGCGCCAGGAGCGCCTTGATATCGGTCGCCATCGCCGATGCTGGCGTACCGTAGGGGAAAACGACCTTCAGCCGCCCTTGCCGATCGATCAAGTAGGTGATCGCCGTATGATCGATCAGATAGCTGCTGGCCCCGCTCACCTCGCGCTTCTTATAGTAGAGATCGTACTCCGGGCCAATCTGCGCCAACGTGGCGGGATCACCACTCAGCCCAACGAACGCCGGATCAAAGTTCTGCGCATAGGCCGCCACCGACTGTGGCGTATCCGCCTCGGCATCGACGCTGATGAAGACGAAGGCTACCTTGTCTGCCTCAGCGCCCAGCGCCCGCTTGGCATCCCGAAACTCGACTAACGTAGTCGGGCAAAAGTCGGGGCAGTGGGTGTAGCCAAAAAAGAGGAGTACGGCCTTCCCGCGCAGATCGCTGAACTTCACTGGCGTCCCCTGTGGCCCCATCAGCGAGAAGTCCGACAGTTGCCGTGGTGGTTGCACCAACGACCCTTGCCCGCTCGTCGTGGGACCGCCCAGGGGAATCGTGCTTTTCGGTTTCGCATTTTGCGCCCGCGTCACCAGTATCGCGCCAATCCCTAGCCCCACCAGGACGAGCAAGAGGAGCCCAAAGATGGTCAAGAGTTTCCGGCGGTTTCCTACGGTTGACGCTGCTACTGTTGACATCGGTTGCCTCCGCTTATGGCTGGCGTACTGGTACGGTGACGGTGACTTTCCCCGCCTTCTCAAAGGTCAGGATCAGCGTCAGCGTGTCGCCCGGTTGCAGATCGCGCTGCAAATTGAGCAGCATGATGTGATAGCCACCTGATTTCAGTTGCACCTCACCATTGGCTGGCACCTCAATCGACTGCACCTGCTGCATCTTCGCCACATTGTCCTTGACCTCCGTGGTGTGCAGTTCAACCGCCCCAGCAACATCAGTCGTCGCACTGATCAGCTTATCGGCAGTGCCACCACTATTGCTGATCGTCATGTACGCCGCACTGACCTTGCCGCCCATCGCCATCGGCGAACCACTCATCGGTGAGCCACTCATGGCGGGTGTCGCCATCGGCGCACCAGACATTGCTGGCGTCGCCATCCCCGCGCTGGGTGTCCCCATCGCGCCGCCCATTACCGCCGTCGGTCGCGCCCACGGATCACGCACGGTGATCGGGCTGCCGCCAGCGGCAGTGGTCGGGGCTGCCGCCGCTGCCTGCGATGCGGCGGGTGCGGTCGCCGTTGGTTGTGCTGGTGTTCCACAGGCAGTCAGTAAAGCGAGCGTGAGTACCCCAATGATCGCAAGCCAACTCCGTTTTTGATTCATCCTGTCCTCCTTGACAGTTCTATAACCCAGCGGTCACCATTGACCGCACTTTCTACGCTACGTGCCCACAACGCGAAGCAATTCACTCCGCAAAGTCAGGTTAAGGCAGATCCTCACAATTTCTTACTATACAGTCGTTTGGTTACACGCTACGTCAACAATGCTTACGACTTGGTAAACAACCTGTAACCTTTGATCGCAGATTATTATGGTAATTCAACCCACAGTTCAGCCTCCAACGGCTATTGTTCTACATTCTACCCATGTTCATGGCGGGCGCGTAGGGGCGGCCTGCAACGCGCCGCCAGTCGCCCTTGCTCCCACCTGCGCTTTTTGCTATCGTTGTCCACGATAATGCTGAGAGGCTGTGACGGAAACCAGTAGGCTGGCACGACCGACCAGAGAGCCCACCACCCGCTGCAACGTGGGCCGGGCCGCACCCGCCGAAGATCATTCCTGAGCCGCTGCCCGAACGGGACGTACCCCCTACTAGGGACAGCCGGAGTTGTCGCCCGTTATTGCGACTGTGCGTGCTGTCGGCCTGCGCTGGCACCCACGCGCACGAGTGGTGCGGTGCAGTGCGCCTGTTCAGGTCGTTGCGCCGCTCAACCGAGGTGGTACCACGGGCTAAAATGCTCGTCCTCAGAACCAGAGGGCGGGCGCTTGTTTTTAACAGCACTCTCCCGCCAGCAACAGTACGGTAACGATCACGATGAAGGAGGAACGAATGCCCCGCAACCTGGCGAGCGTGTTCGCCGAAGTGTCCAACAAGCCCGATTTCCCCGCCCAGGAACGCGCCACCCTGCGCCGGTGGGCCGATGAAAATACCGTGGCGGCCTATCTCCACCGTAACGACCACGCCACCGAGCGATTCTCCTTCATCGATGGCCCGATCACTGCCAACGGCCTGATGGGGGTCCATCACGCCTGGGGCCGCACCTACAAAGATGTCTTCCAGCGCTACCAGACGATGATCGGCAAACGCCAACGCTATCAGAACGGCTTTGATTGTCAGGGGCTTTGGGTCGAAGTCAATGTCGAGAAAGAACTGGGGCTGCAATCGAAGCGCGACATTGAAACGTATGGAATCGCCGACTTCGTGGAGCGCTGCAAAGAGCGCGTCTGGAAATATGCCGACCTCCAGACCAAAGCGTCCCAGCGCCTCGGCTACTGGATGGATTGGGATCATTCCTACTTCACCATGTCCGACGAAAACAACTACATGATCTGGGGCTTCCTGAAAACCTGCTTCGAACGCGGCTGGCTCTACAAAGGCCACGATGTCATGCCCTGGTGTCCACGCTGTGGCACGGGGATCTCCGAGCATGAGATCGTCACCGAAGGCTATCTCGACCGCACCCATACCACCATCTACACCCGCTTCCCTCTCACCACGCCTGGTCACGAGGGCGAGGCCCTGCTGACCTGGACGACGACCCCCTGGACCCTCACCTCCAACGTCGCCGCCGCTGTCCACCCCGACCTGACCTATCTGAAAGTCCGGCAGGGCGAGGCGATCTACTATCTGGCCCAGGAAGCCGCCGCCACTGCGCTGCGCGGTCCCTACGAAACCCTGGCCGAACTCCCCGGCAAAGACCTGCTCGGCCTGACCTACCGTGGCCCCTACGACGAACTGCCCGTAGCTGCTGGCATCGAGCATCGCGTGATACCTTGGGATGAAGTCAGCGCCGCCGAAGGGACAGGAATCGTCCACATCGCCCCTGGCTGTGGGAAGGAAGACTTCGGTCTTTCCAAAGAACACCACCTCGCCGTAATCGCCCCGCTCGACGAATCTGGCTACTATATCGACGGGTTCGGCTGGTTTACCGGGCAGGAAGTCAGCGAAGTCACCCTGCCAATCGTCGCCGATCTCGAACGCAAGGAGCTGCTCTACCGCGTCGAGGACTACACCCACCGCTACCCGACCTGCTGGCGTTGCCAGACCGATCTGGTCTTCCGGCTCGTCGATGAGTGGTTCATCAGCATGGAAGAATTGCGCGACCCGATGATGCGCGTCACCGAAGAAATTCGCTGGCTCCCCGCATTCGGGAAAGAGCGCGAACTGGACTGGCTCCGCAATATGGACGACTGGATGATCTCCAAAAAGCGGTACTGGGGCCTGGCCCTGCCGATCTACGAATGTACCAGTTGCCACACCTTCGAGGTGATCGGCTCCGAAACCGAGCTACAGGAACGCGCCATCGCTGGCTGGGACGAGTTTGCCGGACACACCCCCCATCGCCCCTGGATCGATGCCGTCAAGATCGCCTGCAAACACTGTGGGCAACCGGTCAGCCGCATCAAAGATGTCGGCAACCCCTGGCTCGATGCAGGGATTGTCCCCTTCTCCACCCTCCACTATCGTCAGGATCGCGACTACTGGAACGAGTGGTATCCCGCCGACTTCATCACCGAATCGTTCCCCGGCCAGTTCCGCAACTGGTTCTACTCGGTGCTGGCCCAAGGCACCGCCCTGACCAACGAGCGCCCATTCAAGACGGTGCTGGGCTATGGCCTGCTGCGCGATGAACATGGGCGCGAAATGCACAAGAGTTGGGGCAACGCGATTGAGTTTGAAGAAGGCGCGGAAACGATGGGCGTCGATGTGATGCGCTGGCTCTACATGGCGGGCAATCCCTCGACCAACCTCAACTTTGGCTACGCCCTCGGCGACGAAGTGCGCCGCCGCTTCATCCTCCCCCTCTGGAATAGCTACAGCTTCTGGGTCACCTACGCCCGCCTCGACGGCTTCGACCCAAATGCCCCGCGCGTGCCAGTCGCCGAGCGCACCCCGCTCGACCGCTGGATTCTCGCCCGCCTGAACGAAACCGTGCGGCAGATGGGCGAGCGACTCGCCGACTTCGACGCACAGGGGGCCACCCGCGCCGCCGAAACGTTCGCCGTCGACGACCTCTCCAACTGGTATATCCGCCGCAGTCGCCCGCGCTTCTGGCGCAGCAGTGACGACCACGACAAAGCCAGCGCCCACGCCACGCTCTATGAAGTGCTGGTAACGCTGACCACCGCGCTGGCCCCGCTGATCCCGTTCCTGACCGAGGAGATCTACCAGAACCTGGTGCGCGCCGCCAACCCCGACGCCCCCGCCAGCGTCCACCTTTGCGACTACCCACACTATGACCCAGCGCTGACTGATGCCGACCTGCTGCGCGATATGGCTGCCGTCGTTCGTGTCGTGGAACTGGGCCGCGCTGCCCGCACCCTGGCTGAAATTCGCGTGCGCCAACCGCTCGCCCGCCTGCTCGTTCACACCCCACACACCGCCGCGGTCGATTTTGCGGGCCTCACTGCCCTGCAAGAGCAGATCCTTGATGAACTGAATATCAAGGAGATCGCGCCAATGGCCCAGCCAGAGGAATACGTCACCTACGCGATTCGCCCGAACCTGCCATTACTCGGCAAGAAATATGGCAAGCAACTCCCCGCGATTCGGGCGGCCCTAGCCGAGGCCGACGCTGCCACCCTGGCCCGCGCCGCCGCCGCTGGTGAGCCAACGACGCTGACCCTGGCCGATGGCAATCGCCTGACGCTGACGCCAGAAGAACTGTTGGTCGATACTCACCAGCGCGGCGGCTTCGCCGTGGCCGAAGCCGAAGGGTATGTCGTCGCGCTGGAAACGGAGTTGACGCCAACTCTGCACCGCGAAGGGTTGGCCCGCGACCTGGTACGCCTGATTCAGGACGCCCGCAAAAATGCCGATCTGCAGATCTCCGACCGGATCACCGTCACCTATGATGCTCCCGCTAATGGCGAGATCGCCGCGACCGTCGCCGCCTTTGGCCCGATGATCGCTGGTGAAACCCTGGCCGATAGCCTCAACACCGCAGCCCCCGCCAGCGACGCTTTCGCCGTCACGACTGACGCCAAAGGCCAGCCGCTAACGCTGGGGGGTGAACCATTCTCCTTCGCGCTGCAACGCACGCGCTGAGGCTAGCAGACCAACCTGACGGGGAGATAACAGCACTTGGCGTTATCCCCCGGTCAGGTTGGGGAAATGGCCCGCCAATATGCCCTGCGCTACAATCAGTCATCGTGCCAACAGCACCAACCAAGCGGCTAGCTGACCACCAAAATTCGGGACATTCGTCCTTCTGCAGTAAGTAGCAATTGGCGATAGCAGGGACTGTCAGGATCGGTAATAATACGCACACTGATCGTGCTTGTCGATCCAGCGAAACCAATCAACCGAAACGGAGCCATAGCGCACGGTGCACAAATACCGTCATCTGATCACAATTAGTGCCTTCCTGCTGTATGTTGGCCTTGCCCTGGCGCTCTATCGCTATCTTGGTGCAGGAGTAACCGCGCTTGGCGTCATCCCCGTTGTCGCGATTGGCTGGGCCTATGGCCTACGGGCGGGCCTGCTAGCCGGGATCCTCTCCCTACCCATCAACACGATCGTCCTGGCCTTGTCTGCCCCCCTCCAAATGAAAGACTTCTACCAACTTGGGCTTCCTGGCACGCTAATGCTGATCATCATCGGCACCGCCGTTGGCTGGATGCACGATTTGCAACAGCAACTCAGAGCCGAGATTAAAGAACACTTTCGGGCGGAATCAGAACTACGCGCGATCTTCAATAGCTCGGCCCTGGGGATCTTCCTCACCGATCACAACGGCAAAGTGATCGAGAGCAATGCCGCACTCTCGCAGATGCTCGGCTATAGCCGCGAAGACCTGATCGACAACGCTGATCTATCGGTCGAACACCCCGATGACGCTGCCACCCCTGCGCACATCGCGCAGCGCAATGAAATCCTGACTGGCACACGCCAGATCTATCAACGCGAAAAACGGTATATCCGGCAAGATGGGGAGGTGGTTCTCACCCGCCTCACCGTTTCGCCAGTCTATGACCCCCAAGGGGGCGTGCAGTATATGGTGGGGATCATTGAAGATATCACCAAATATCGCCACGCCGAAGATGCCCTCCGCGCCAGCGAAGCCCGCCTGCAAGCAATCATTGCCAACGCCCCCGTAATCATCTTTGCCCTCGACCAAACCGGCACCGCCACCCTGGTCGAGGGCCAAGGGTTAGCCCTGATTCAACTGAACCCAGCGGCGATTATCGGCCAGTCCTATGAAGACGTTTTTGCGGCACACCCCGAACTGGTCGAACAATTCCGACAGGCCATCCACGGCAAACCATTTACCACCACCTTCCACTATGCGGACCACGTCTTTGAGATCTCCTGCCTGACCAATAAAGACGACCACGGCAAACCAATCGGGATCATCGGTGTCGCCACCGATGTCACCGGGCGCGAGCAATACGAAGCCCAATTGAGCTATCAGGCCCACCACGACGCCCTGACCAATCTGCCCAATCGACGCCTGTTTAACGAACGCCTGGAACACGCCCTGGCTGATAATGAGGCCTACGGCAGCCCCGCAATCCTCTTCCTCGATCTTGATCGCTTCAAGGTGATCAACGACAGCCTCGGTCACGACATTGGCGACCAACTCCTGCGCGCGGTCGCCGCCCGCCTGCTCAGTTGTATCCGGCCCCAGGATATGGTGGCTCGCCTCAGCGGCGATGAGTTTGTCATCCTGCTCGGCGGGGTGCTTCATGAACAAGAAGCGACCCGCGTCGCTGATCGCGTGATCGCCGCGACACGCAGGCCGTTCCAGATCAGAGGCCACGAGATTGTGATCACCACCAGTATCGGCATCGTGATCGCCCCACCAGACAAACAGCACCTCAACGCCGCCGAACTGATTCAGCACGCCGATATGGCGATGTATCGCGCCAAACGTAGCGGCAAATCACGCTATGCGGTCTACGACCAGACGATGAGCCACCACGCCTTTAGTCGCCTGGAACTGGAAAATGAGTTGCGGCGCGGCATCGAACTGAACGAATTTCAGCTCGTCTATCAGCCACAAGTCGATCTCAGCAACGGAAAGCTCGTCGGTGTCGAAGCCCTCATTCGCTGGCAACATCCCACACGGGGCCTGCTCACCCCCAATACCTTCGTGCCACTGGCCGAAGAAACGGGCCTGATTATTCCGCTGGGACGCTGGATTCTCGCCACCGCCTGCCGCCAGATGCGCGAATGGCATCACTGGCAAGCAGAATTCGCCCCCGATACCCCACTCCTCAACCTCTGCGTCAATCTCTCAGTGCGCCAGTTCCAGGATCCCAATCTCCTCCTGGATGTAGCGTATACGCTGGCCGAAACCCAATTCCCCCCGCACTACTTGCACCTGGAAATCACTGAATCAATCGTGATGGAGGAAGAACAGGCCGCCCGCGATACCCTCCAACGCCTCCAGGAATTGGGAGTCAAACTCGCCATTGACGACTTCGGCACTGGCTACTCCAACCTCAGTTACCTCAAACGATTCCCCGCCGAAATGCTGAAAATCGATCAACGCTTCACCGCGGGCCTGGACAATGGCAGCCCCGACGAGGCGATCGTCAGTGCCATCCTGCTGATTGGGCACGGCCTCAAATTGCAGATCTGTGCCGAAGGGGTCGAAACTGGCGAACAAGTCGCCCATTTGCGCGCCCTCGGCTGTACCTATGGGCAGGGCTACTACTTCTCCCCACCACGCACACCGAGTGAACTGCGCGCGCTGCTGGAAACACCCAACGACTCTACCTGGCAGAACTCCCTCGCGTCAGTCGGGGAATAGGCCCGCCCCCAGCACCAGCCTCCACCCACGAGAAGCAGTCGCGTACTCGACGCTTCAGGTATACTTGCGCTGACAGCCTGGCCCGCAACCACGCCCTGGCATGAGTCAAGCAATGGATGAAAGGTTCTGATGCGGCATCAACGCACCCTCCCGACCATCGCGCTGGTCGCCAGCGCCATCGTCTTTATCGGCGCAATATTCTTTGCCATCCGCAGCTTCACGGCGGCCCCACCACCAGCGGCAACGCCCGTGGCGGCGGCAATCCCCACCAATACCGCCGTGCCTGGCACCACCGTCGCCATCAATGCCATCACCGCCACACCAACGCTCCCACCAACCACTGCACCACCAACCACGCCAGCGACACAACCACCACCCACCACCGCGACAAAAGTCGCTACCACACCAACCGCACCGCCGCCCACCCCCGCGCCAGCAGTGGCGACAGTTCCACCAGCACCACCAGCCCCACCAACACCAGCCCCAGCCGCCACCGCCACTGGCATGAGTGGGGGCAGCCTACCGGCCAATATCACTCCCGCGGCCCCACCGCCCGCACCAACCACCGCCCCCGTCGCGCCGCCAACTGCGCCGCCGCCCGTGCCAGCCCCGCCGACCTCCGCCCCGCCAGCACCCATGCCACCAACGGCGACACCGCCGCCAGCCCCATCAGCCCCGCCAGCAACCGGGCAGGGGGTAGCGAATGTTGGCATCCCCGTGCGGATTCTCATCCCCAGCCTGGGGATCGATGCTCAGGTTGAGCAGGTCGGCGTCGACGCCGAAGGGAATATGGCAACGCCAGAAGACCCCTGGAACACCGGCTGGTATGCCCCAGGCCCGCGCCCCGGTCAGGCTGGCAACTCCGCCATCGCCGGGCACGTCGATTATCACGGCATTGGCGCAGTTGTCTTTTGGGATCTGAATAAACTGGCGGTCGGAGCCGAGGTGATTGTCGTGACGGACACCGGGCAACAGCTCCGCTTCACCGTACGCGGCAGCGAATATTACCGCCCGGAAAATGCGCCGCTGCAAGAGATCTTCGGCCCAGCGAACACCGTCAACCTCAACCTGATCACCTGTGGCGGCACCTTCAACCCCGCTACTCGCCACTATGACCAACGGTTAGTCGTCTTTACCACCTATGCCGGACAGTAACACCCACGCCTAGCGCGTGGCCCGCCGTTGCTCCCAGAGCGTCGCCAGCCCAAACAGGGCCAACGCCGCCAGCACAATCGTGCCACCGGGCGCGGTATCAAGATAAAACGAACTGGTCAGCCCCACCAACACCGCGATAATCGCCGTGCCAACCGCCAGCCAAAGGGTCTGGCGGAAACTGGTCGCCAGTCGAATCGCCGTCAGCGCGGGCAGCACCATCAGCGAAGAAACCAGCAATAAGCCCACAATCCGCATCGCCGCCACGGTCGTCACCGCCGCCAACGCCGCCAACAAAACATTCAACGCCGCCGCAGGCAGGCCCGCCGCCCGTGCCGATGACTCATCAAAGGTGAGAAAAAACAGTTCCTTGAAAAAGAGGGCGATCAACCCCACGACCAGCGCCGCCAGCCCCAACACCACCAGCAGATCGCTGAGCGCCACCGCCGCAATCGAGCCAAAAAGATAGCCCAGCACATTGACGTTGAAGCCCCCAGCCCGCCCGATCAGCACCACCCCAATCGCCAGCCCCGCGGTGTAAAACATCGCAATCGCCGCATCGCCAGCGATCCGCCCCCGCGCCCGAATCCGCTCGATGCCCACCGCCCCGATAATCGCCGCCGTCAGCGCCGCGATCAGGGGCGACACCCCCAGCAAAAAGCCCGCTGCCAACCCCGCGAACGTCACATGGCCCAGCCCATCAGCCAGCAACGACAGTCGCCGCAAGACCAGAAAAACCCCGATCAAGGGGCAGACAATGGCGACCGCGAGTCCCGCAATGTACGCCCGCTGCATAAACTCGTACGAAAAGACCGTCAGCAAATCCATCGCCTCAAGCCGTTCCTGGCCCATCGGGCCGCGCCGCAGGCGCTTCCGTTGGCGGATGACTCGTCAGCGCCGCCGTACCATCCGCTGTCGGGTGCCAGTGCGGCACCTCTGGATGCACCCCACAGGTGGTCTGCTCGCTATAAATGCCGTGCAGAAAATCTTGCGCCGTATACTCTGTGGGCGTGCCGCGGAAGATGATCCGCCGATTCAACAACGCCACCGTATCGACGTGCGCGGCGACCATCGCCAGGTCATGTTCCACCAGAATAATCGTCAGGCCCGCCTCGCGGTTCAACCTTTCCAGCAGCTGATAAAACTCCTCCTGCGTGGCCGCATCGACCGCCGCGGTTGGTTCATCCAAAATCAGCAACTCGGCCTCGCTCGCCAACGCCCGCGCAATGAAGACCCGCTGCTGCTGCCCGATCGACAGTTGCCCAATCCTTCTGCCGCGATACGCCGTCATCCCCACCCACTCGAGCGCCTGCGCCACAGCGGCGCGGTCGGCAGCCCCAAGGCGTCGCCCCAACCCCAACCGCGCAAACCGCCCCATCCCGACGACTTCTTCAACTGTCGCCGGAAATTGGGCATCGTAGGTCGCAAGGCGTTGCGGCACATAGCCGATTCGCCAACGCTCCGTAAACCGCTCCGCAGCAACCCCAAAGAGTCGCACCGCGCCCGCGGTTGGCTTCAACAGCCCCAACACCAGTTGCAGTAACGTACTCTTGCCCGAGCCATTCGGCCCAATCAGGCCCAGAAATTCGCC
The DNA here is from genome assembly GCA_039810045.1 of Chloroflexia bacterium. GTDB lineage: Bacteria > Chloroflexota > Chloroflexia > Thermomicrobiales > CADCWN01 > CADCWN01. The sequence goes on along the minus strand of JBDHWF010000014.1, from coordinate 3,974 downwards.
CCGCTGCACCGTCAGGTTCACCTCAATCAGCGTCGGATCACCCCCATAACCAAAGGAGAGATCGCGCAATTCGACCACTGGTTCAGCCGCCGCCGCGGCGACAGTTGCGGAGTTGCGTGCGTTATCGAGCATCAGCGTTCCTTCCTGTGGGGCGACCAGCCCTGCACGCCGTCGCGTGCCTTACCGACACCCCAGCCCTGTCCGCAACTGCTGCAGATTTTGCTCCATCACGGTGAAGTAGGTCTCTTTTTGCTGATCAGCGACTCCTTCGAGCGGATCAAGAGTGGCCGTCTTCGCGCCAACCTCTTTCGCAATCGCCTCGCTGACATTCGGGTTCACCAACGTCTCAAAATAGATCGTCGTCGCCCCTTTCGCGCGGGCGATCTCCGTCACCTCAGCAATCCGCGCGGGCGTTGGTTCCGTATCGGGCGATAGCCCCTTCACCGCAATCTGGGTCAACTGATAACGATTTGCCAGATAGCCAAAGGCCGCGTGTGACGTAATAATCTCACGGCGGTCACAGTTCGCCAACCCCGTCTTGAACTGCCCATCGAGCGTATCGAGCCGCGCCAGCAACGCAACCAGATTCTGCTCATAGGTCGTCTTCCCGGCGGGATCAGCCTGCACCAGCCCCGCACTGATCGCCGTCGCGATCTGTTTCGCCAACTGCGGATCAAGCCAGACGTGCGGATCAGCGCTGGCTAACCCTTCCTCAGCCCCCGGTGGTGGGGCGACCAACGGCAGCCCCTGTGTCGCCTCGACCACCACGCGCCGATCATTCTTCGCGGCATCCAGGGCCTTCGGCACCCACGCCTCAAACCCCGCCCCATTATAGATAAAAAGATTCGCCTCTTTGATCCTGACAATATCCCGCGCCGATGGCTCCCAATCGTGCGGCTCCGCCCCCACTGGCACCAGATTCTTCACCTCAGCGCGGTCGCCCGCAATCTGCGCGGCGAAATAGTAGAGCGGGTAAAAACTCGTCACCACCTGCGGCTTGCCTGTGCTACTGCCGCTGCCGCCACACGCCGCCAGCAACGGCACCGCCAGCGCCAACAGCACCCAATAGACCCTGAACCACCGCCCAACCATGCCCCACATTCCCTTCATTTGCCAAACAGTACCCTACCAGTGTCGCTACCGACCCTGTTACTCCCGTTGCAAGTTGTTATCGACGATCTAGCCAGCAGCCCCTGCCGCGCCAACCTGTCGGCAGGCAGGACAAAGCCCCTGAAAATCAAGGGTGTGCTGCATTATCTGAAAGTCAGTCGCGGCCTCAACCGCCCGCACCAGGGCGGTATCAGGGCAAAACGCCGCCCCAATCTCGCTCACCTTCCCACACTGCACACAGATCACATGATGGTGGTGTTCGGGCGAACAATAGAGAAAACTTGCCTCACCCCCTGGCTCGGCCCGCCGCACCGCCAACCCCGCCGTCGCCAGCAGATCGAGCGTGCGATAAACACTCGCCAGCCCGATTCCCGCGTCTGGCAACTGCGCGTAGAGTTGACTGGCCGTGCAATACCGCCCAGCCTCCTGCAACGCCCGCATAATTGTTTGTCGTGGCGCCGTCAGCTTATAGCCTAACCGTTGGAGCCGGGCCGCCTCGGCTGATACTGGTTGCTTTGCGCGGGGCAATCGCTCCTCACTCTCACGTACACCGCTGCTGACCCACGCCAGCCCTCGAATGCTCTGAGGATACCAGTAATGAGAACTATTGTCAATATCGTACCACCCTTGGGGCAAGGCTTTGGGCGGAGTAGCCATATTTGCCACACAGCTGATCAGTCGTCAGAGTCTTGCGCTTCCCATTCGTCACGCAGCCGCACATTCAGGCGACCCAGGGTGATCCAGGCCCGAAAATCGCCCTGGTTTGCCGTAACCAGCGTGGCCTCAAGGCGCGCCGCGACCTGGACGATCAACACATCGGCATAGTGGTCACGCGGGGCCATCGCCCCCTGCCGCCAGCGGGCGCGGGCGATCAGAAGCCCTGCCGCCCACGCCCCTACCGTTGCCGCTCCCCGAGTCCGCGCAGGCGGACTTCGTGGCCGCAGGCCAGCGAGGCGCGACTGCAGTCGCCAGCCACCCCTGTAGGCAAACAACAGCCGCTTGCCGCACGCAGCGATAACCCCCGCCCGCCTGTTATGATGCACCACGCACTGCGGCACAGGTTGACCGCAGATCGTACTGTTCACACTGAGGGAAGAATGATGTCGCACGATCAGCCTGCCGCTACTGGCGCTTCCTGGCAAATCACGCCGCTACCAGCCGCGCGTGCGCCGTTCTGCTTTACCAATCGCTACGACGCCGCCGACTACGCCCGCATCACCCACGGCTTGATCCCGCAAACGATGGATGACCGTTGGTTTGTCTACCACGCCGATGGCTGGGTCTACTTCCACCGCAGTTGGAGCGGCTACTGTATCTATCAGGTGCGGTTCAGCCCGGATGGCGACCACTTTCGCGCCGTAGAAGCCTGGGCCAATCGCGACCCCGCCCAATTCCGCCGCGCCGACACCGCCGCCGACGCCGACGATCTAGAACGCCTGATCGAACACTACCTGCTGCACTGGGCCTATCTCACCCCTGAATAACGCCCAGCGCTGTTGCCGTTTGCCAAACCAGGGTACAATATGCAGCGTGCGGCACCGCGCCCACGAGTGAGAAAGGAGCCATGATAAGTACGCCCGATCAGCCAGCACCAACGTATATTGACCTTCAGGAACTCCTCGCCACCAACACGCAATCAGGGGCGATCTGGTCTGGTGGCCTCACCGACCTGAATATCAACCTGCTCCACTTCGCCCCTGGCGAAGCAATCGACGCCCACGCCAACCACGAAGTCGAAGTCCTGCTGGTCGGCGTTGCTGGTTCCAGCACCATCGTCGTCAACGACGAACCGTTCACCCTCACCGCGAACCACGCGCTGGTTATCCCGCGGGGCGCCACCCGGATGATCACCGCTGGCCCCGCTGGGTGCGCCTATCTCAGTTGTCATCGGCAACGGGCGAAACTCTGGCCGACGAACGTACCCAAACCGAGCAACTAGCGCAGATCGTCTCACCCAAGAAGGAGCGCCGATGCCCTACGCCCTCGTCCTCTTTGACCTCGACGGCACGCTGATCGACCCTACCGTGGGGATCACCAAATCCGTGCAGTACGCCCTCAACCACTTCGGGATCAGCGAAGACCCCGCTAACCTGCGCCACTTCATCGGCCCACCGTTGCCGTACTCGTTCGCCACCACCTACGGTTTCGACGAAACGCAGGCGTGGGAGGCTGTGGCGAAATACCGCGAATATTTCGCGGCGCAGGGGATGTACGAAAGCCTCGTCTACCCCGGCATCCCCGCGCTGTTAGCGGCCCTCCAGGCCGCAGGCCAACAGGCCGCCGTCGTCACCGCCAAGCCCGCGCACTTCGCCGTGCCGATCATCGCGCATTTTGGGCTGGCCCCCTACTTCGGGCAGATCATCGGCCCCGACCTCAACCTGGCGAATGCCGATAAGGCACTGCTGATCGGCGAAGCCCTGCGCCACTACCCCGCGATCGCGCCGGAACAGGTGGTGATGGTCGGCGACCGCAAGCACGATATTCTCGGCGCACAGGCCCGCGCCATCGACAGCATCGGCGTCACCTACGGCGCAGGCACAGCAGAGGAAATCGCGGCAGCGCAGCCAACCTACCAGGTCGCCAGCGTCGCCGCGCTCGCCGCCCTGCTCCGCGGGCAGGAGCCAATGCCATAGCCGGGAGGTGGGTCAATCGTCTAACGCGCTGAGGATCAGCGGGCCGTTATCGGTGATCGCAATCGTATGCTCAAACTGGGCCGAGAGTTTGCCGTCGCAGGTCACAATCGTCCAGCCGTCATTCAGTTCGCGCCATTGGTACGTCCCCTGATTAATCATCGGCTCAATCGTAAAGACCATCCCTGGCCGCAGTTTCAGCCCAGTGCCCGGTTTGCCGACGTGCTGCACCGA
>JBDHWF010000013.1:0-47360 GCA_039810045.1 Chloroflexia bacterium | reverse complement strand
AAGATGACTGGCTCCAGTGGGCCATACCCAATTTTGCGCCCTGGTGGGATTGCCTTGGCCCTGCAAAGTGGCCTGATCGCCTATAGCATTATTCTGCCCGCGCACGACCGCGGCATGGGCTTCTCCTATATCACGACGCTGGGGAATGAAGCCGATGTCGATGTCGCCGACATGATTCGCTACTATGCTGACGATGAGCAAACACGGGTGATCGGCTGTTTTGTTGAGCAGTTCCGTTCGCCAGAGAAGTTCTTGGAGGCAGCGCGGATCGCCGCTGATCGTAAGAAGCCACTGGTAATCCTGAAGATTGGCCGTTCCGAAGGTGGGCGTCGTTCAGCCTTAGCTCACACGGGTTCATTGGTTGGTTCGGACGAAATTGTTGATGCCGTCATGCGGCAATATGGCGTTACCCGCGTGACGAATCTCGATCAGATGGCCGAGGCGCTGGCGATCTTCCACACGAAGAAGCTGCCAAAAGGCAACGGGGTTGCGTCAGCATTCGTTTCAGGTGGCGCTGCTGGCCTAACTGCTGACCTGGGCGCTGATAGCAATCTGAATTTCCCCACGCTGTCCCCGCAGACGGTGATGCGCCTGGAGGAAGTGATCCCCGCCTTTGGGACAGTTGGTAATCCGCTGGACTATACAGGGCAGGCCGCGCAGATCCCTGGCCTGCTTGAAGCGGCACTGACCGCACTGGCCGAAGATCAGCAAATCGATACGATCATCTATGGTCGGGCATATCCTGGTGTAATGGATAAAGCCGACACTGCTGGGAAGGCGATTTGGGCGCTTCCTGAGCAGTTCCCCGACAAGCTCTTCCTGGTGATGGCGCTAGTTGCTGGGGAGATGAAACAGCAGCCTAGCCCAACAATCCAGATTGCCGACCCAGCAGTTGACCTTGATGGTGTCCCCTTCCTGCAAGGGACGGAGAATAGCCTGAAGGCCGTTGCTGCGCTGCTGCGTTACGCCGATTTCCAGCAGGCCTGGGCGAGTAATCCACGCAGCGCCGGTAAGGCAGGCCCACTGGCGGAGCAGGCGCGGCAGATAGTGCAGGCGGCGGGCGGGCGTCCGTTGGTGGAGCGGGAAGCGAAAGCGCTGCTGGCGCTCTATGACATTCCTACTGTCGGGGAAACATTGGCAACGACTGCCGACGAAGCGGTTGCTGCTGCCCAGAAGATTGGTTACCCCGTCGTCTTGAAGATTGAATCGCCCGATCTGCCCCATAAGACCGAGGCAGGCGGGGTCTTGCTTAATGTCACCGATGATGAGGCGGTTCGGGCTGGTTTTGAGCAGATTATGGCCAATGCCCGCGCGTACAGAGCTACTGCCAAACTGGCTGGCGTGCTGGTACAGGAAATGGTGAGTGGCGGGCAAGAGCTGATTCTGGGGATGACGCAAGATCCCTCGTTCGGCCCCGCAATTGCTGTTGGGCTTGGGGGAATCTTTGTCGAAGTGCTGAAAGATGTTGCGCTTGGTGTCCCACCGCTGACTGCCCATGATGGTCAGGCGATGCTTGATCAGCTACGCGGCAAGGCGATCCTTGATGGGACAGGCTCGCGTGGTAAAGAGGCCGTTGATACTGATGCTGTTGCCGATATTCTCGCGAAGTTCTCCCAACTGTGCATCGACTTGCGCGACGATGTTGCCGAGATTGATATCAACCCGCTCCTGGCGTTACCGCGTGGTCATGGGGCCAGAGTTGTTGACTGTTTGATTGTGCCCAATGGGGCGTCGCAGTCCGCCGGACATTGATAAGGAGTACGCAGGCGGATGGCGACGAAGGAATCAGCACTCGCACCAATGATTGGGCTCTTCGCGGATGTGCATGGGGCGCAACGGCCCCTTCGCGATGCGCTCACTGCCTGCCGTAAGCTGGGGGTGCAGCAGATTGCGCTACTTGGTGATCTTTTTGACCGAGTAGAACAGGCTGACGATTGCGCTCACGCTCTCGCTGGTTGGTCGGTCATTGGGGTTTGGGGCAACCATGAGCGGGAGATCGCACTGGCGGCGGCAGAGGTTGGTAACCTGGAAGCGGCGACAGTGACCCTGTTAACTGGCCTGGGTGAGGAGTTGATGGTCGGGGATATCTGCTTCACCCATGAGGCAACGCATTGGGGGCATAGTGCAACGCTGGCCCGCCTTTCTTCGGTAGTGGTGCAGGAAGCAGAACTGCCTGGGCACGCCCAGGCGCGAATGACCTTTGCTGGACACACGCATCATCGGGCCGCTCGCACTGAGCGCGGGCCAATCGACCTTGGTCGGCGCTTTCTGACAATCGATCCGCAGCGGCGTTACCTGATCAACCCTGGCGCCTTGGCTGAAGGCGAGTATGCCGTTTGGGATCGTGAATCTGGCAGGATTCATTTTCACGATGTTGCCTGGTAAGTTGGCAATGATTCAATACAAGAGCCGTTGACGGCGGCCCAAAGGAGGGCGAGGATGGCAACGCCTCCATTAAAAATCGGAGTACATCTCCCGTTTAGTGAACGGCAGATGCAGGGAGTAACCCCCCGCTGGCAGGATATCGTCTCCCTGGCGCAGCGGGCGGAAGATGTTGGCTTCGACTCGGTGTGGATGGCCGATCACTTGCTCTTTCGGTTTCCAGATGTTGAGCCGCGTGGTGGCTGGGAATGCCTCACCCTGCTCTCGGGGTTGGCTGCGGCTACGAAACGGGTAGAACTTGGTACGCTCGTTGTCTGCACAGCATTTCGTAATCCAGCGATGCTGGCGAAGATCGCCGACACCATTGACGAGATGAGTGATGGGCGGTTGATTTTGGGAGTGGGGGCGGGCTACCACGAACCAGAGTTTCAAGCGTTTGGTTATCCATATGACCACCGAGTCAGTCGGTTTGAGGAAGCCCTGCAAATCATCACCCCATTGTTGAAAACAGGGCACGTTGACTTTGCGGGAAAATACTATCAGGCGCGTGACTGTGAACTGCGACCACGCGGGCCACGCGCTGGTGGCCCCCCGATCATGATCGGGACAACGGGCCAGCGGATGTTACGACTGACTGCCCGCTATGCCGATCTTTGGAATGGCTGGATCGCCTTTGATAAGAGTCATCATAGCGCAGTGCCACCACTGCGCGAAGCGGTTGATGCAGCCTGTCAGGAAGTTGGCCGTGATCCAGCCACACTGGGGCGAACGATGACGGTCTTGATTGACTATGTCCGCACGGATGATCTGGCCGCCCGACTGATCCGGCCTGACTCGCAGGCAGAGCCAATTGTTGGTACTCCAGCGGAGATTGCTGCTGCATTGCAGGCATTCACTGCTGAAGGTATTTCGCATATTCAGGTGATGCTTCAGCCCAATAACCGAGAGGGGTTGGAGCAATTTGCCCCGGTGATTGCCGCGCTGAAGCAAGCGCAGTAAGCATGGTGGGAGTAGCATAACACGTAGGCCAATTGGTAGTTCGTGGGAAATAGCAGTAAGGAGGAACCATGGGCAAACTCGATGGCAAGGTTGCGCTGATCACTGGCGCTGGCCGGGGGATTGGCCGGGCGGTTGCCCAACTGATGTATGAGGAAGGGGCAGCGATCGTTCTCAATGACCTTGGTGCTGGCCTGGGTGGTGATGGTAAAGATGAGTCGGTGGCGGCGCAAGCAGCGCGGGAGATTGATCCCAGCGGTGAACGAGTGATCGCGAATACTGGCTCTGTCTCTGACTATGATGCCGCTGGGGCGATGATTCAGCAGGCGATTGATGAGTTTGGCAAGATCGATATCGTGGTCAATATCGCTGGAATCCTCCGCGACCGCATGATCTATAACATGACCGAGGAGGAGTTCGATCTGGTCACGGCGGTACACCTCACTGGCACGTTCAATACCTGTCGCCACGCTTCGGTGGTGATGCGGCAGCAAGGGCATGGTCGCATTATCAATTTCTCCAGTGTCTCTGCCTGGGGTAGCCCTGGACAGGCGAATTACGGCGCGGCGAAATATGGGATCCTGGGGTTCACCGCCACGCTGGCGAATAGCTTGAATCGCTCTGGGGTGACGGCGAACGCTATCCTGCCCTTTGCCACCACGCGGATGATCGACTCAACGCCAGGCGGCAAGGCGGTTGCGGAGAAAACTGGCAAACTGCCAAGCGAACTCGCCGCTGGTACGGAGGGTGATCCCGCTAATGTTGCGCCGATGGTGGCCTACCTCTCCACTGATGATGCGGCGGGCGTCAATGGGCATTTCTTTGGAGTACGCGGGAATACGATTGCCCTCTATTCGCATTGGGAACTGGCTGGTGTTTTGCAAGCGGAGCGTCGCTGGGAGCCAGCGGAGATCGCGCAGTTCTTCCCCCAAACGTTCGGACTGACCACCACGATTCCCGATCCCGTACAGGTGCCAGGCGCGGAACGCCCGCTGAAGGGGGCTGCTGTCTCGCAGGCCGATCCGCAGAACTGGGAAGCGTTTGCCCCTGGTGTGGATCTCTGGCTCCGGCAACCATATTTCGAGGCGAAGCAAGCGGCTGAAATCAACCCAGTGGCTGACAACTAGTACGACCTATCGTTAGCTGGGTAATCGATTGGCCTGGCAGGTATGAACGGAGAATTGCTGACTTCCTGAGGAGGCACGATGGGTACACTTGATGGCAAAGTGGCACTGATTACTGGTGCGGGTCGGGGGATCGGGCGTGGGATTGCCCGGTTGATGGCCCGCGAGGGGGCGATGATCGTTGTCAACGACCTGGGGTCGGCCTTGGATGGCACCGGGGCTGATGTCTCGGTAGCCGAGCAGGTAGCACGGGAGATTGATCCTTCCGGTGAACGCGCCGTCTTCAATAGTCATTCCGTTTCCGATTTCGATGGCGCAGGCGCGATGATTCAGCAGGCGATCGATGAGTTCGGCAAGATCGATATCGTGGTCAATGTTGCCGGGATTCTGCGTGACCGCATGATCTTCAATATGACGAAGGACGAATGGGACGCGGTGATCGATGTTCACCTGAAAGGTACTTTCAACACCTGTCACTGGGCGGCGATCCGCTTCCGTGATCAGGGTACTGGTGGGCGGCTGATTAACTTCTCGTCATCGTCGGCGTTTGGGGCCGCAGGTCAGCCGAATTATGCCGCTGCCAAATCGGGCATTATTGGCCTCACGCTGAGTTGCGCAAATGGTTTATCGCGCCTTGGCGTCACCTCGAATGCGATTCTGCCAGGAGCGGCAACCCGGATGATCGATTCAATTCCTAGGGCACGCGAAGCAGCACTGGCTGAGAGCGGCAAACTGCCAAGTGAACTGGCGGTTGGCACTGATCGTGACCCCGATAATGTTGCGCCAATCGTCGCCTATCTGGCGAGTGATGCAGCGGCGAATGTGAATGGACACCTCTTTTCGGCACATGGCTATAATATCGGCCTGATGGCGCAGCCGAAGATTATCAAGACCCTACGATCTGACCATCGCTGGACGGTGGATGAGTTGTGTGAACTGATCCCACGCGCCTTTGCTGATGAATTGGCGGTGAACCAGAACAACCCAGGTTTTGGTGAGAAGATTCGCACTATCCCCGATGATGCGTGGGAAGAACTCGCGCCAGAATTGCGCTTCTGGGGTACCAAGATCGAGCCATATGGTGAACAGGTCTGGTAATTGGCCAGCGTTCAACCGCATTCCCTGGATCGGGATGAACCAACCAGTGTATGACGCGACATCCGATAGTACGAAGTAGGGAGGAGCCGAATGCGGAAAGGTATCGAAGGAAACGTTGCCATTGTGGGGGTTGCCGAGTCGGATCAGATCGGCAGGGTGCCAGATGTCCCGGCGTTGCTCCTGCACGCGCAGGCGGCGCGCAATGCCCTGAACGAAGCTGGGTTGACCAAAGATGACGTTGACGGCTTGTTTACTGCTGGTGTTTCGACGCTGGAATTGGGCGAATATCTGGGGATCGAGCCGGTCTACACCGATGGTACGGCGGTTGGGGGCTCGTCATTCGTGATCCATATCGCCCATGCTGCCCTGGCGATTATGAATGGCTGGTGCAATGTTGCGCTGATCACACACGGTGAAAGCGGTCGCTCGCGTGTGGGGATGCCCGCCCGGGCCGTTGCGCCAGATAGCCTTTCAAGCCAGTTTGAAGGCCCCTATGGGTTATTACAGCCTGCTGGATCGTATGCCATGGCCTGCACGCGCCATATGCACCTCTATGGCACTACACACGAACAACTGGCAGAGATCGCTGTGTCAACGCGTAAGTGGGCGATGCTCAATCCCAAGGCCGTGATGCGCGACCCGATCACCGTGGAGGACGTGCTGAACGCTCGGCCCATCGTCTATCCGTTCACGCTGCTTGATTGCTGCCTCGTTACCGATGCTGGCGGTGCCGTTGTCCTGACTTCAATGGAGCGGGCGCGTGACTGCAAACAGACGCCCGTAACGGTACTTGGTGTCGGTGAGAGCCACGACCACTCGATGATTTCGCAGATGCCAAGCATGACTTCGTTTGCCGCCAAGACTTCTGGCAAGCGCGCGTTCGAGATGGCTGGTGTACGCCACGATGAACTCGATCTGGCGATGATCTATGACTCGTTCACCTATACCGTACTCCTCACGCTGGAAGAACTTGGCTTCTGCGCGAAGGGTGAGGGGGGCGCGTTTGTGAGCAATGGTCGCACCGCGCCGGGTGGCCCATTCCCGATGAATACCAATGGTGGTGGCCTTTCCTACAATCACCCTGGGATGTATGGGATGTTCGCGATTATCGAGGCCGTGCGCCAGCTGCGCCATGACTATGCTGATCAAGGTATTCGACAGGTGAAGGATGCGAAGCTGGCAGTGGTACACGGCACTGGTGGTGTCTTGTCGTCAGCAGGCACGGCGATTCTGGCGCGGGCCTAGTCATCCAGCGAATGAATGAAGCACGATTGGTCTAGGGAGGACAGAATATGAGTGGCACCCCACAGAAACCAATGCCAGCGGCTGACCCTGTTACCAAGCCGTTCTGGGATAGTGTGAAGAACGAAGCGATGGAACTGCAATGCTGCAATAGTTGCGGCAAGTTCATCTTCTACCCACGCGGTCTTTGCCCCCACTGTCTGTCGGATGACCTGAGCTGGAAGCCAGCTAAGGGCACGGGCGAAGTGCACGCCTTCACGATTGTGCATCGGCACCCACACCCTGCGTTTCAAGCGGAGATCCCCTATGTGGTTGCGCTAATTGAACTGGATGAAGGGGTCAGGATGATGACCAATCTGGTAGGCGTTGCCCCCGATCCCGCTGAAGTGAAGGTGGGGATGCCGGTCGAAGTGGTCTATGAGCAGGCCACCGACGAAATCACCTTACCGAAATTCCGCCCGCGGCAGTAACGGCGATAGACTGCACAAACGAAGGCCCTAGCTGGTTACCAACCAGCTAGGGCCTTTGCTCATTTGCTTGTAGTGCTACGCCAGGCGACGGTGAATGGATCACCTTCATCGGCCACAACGCGACCTTCTTCCTGGAGTTTTTCCAGGTGGGCAAGGATAGTTGCTGCAGCCGCAAAGCGGAACTGCGGCGATACCGATTGATATAGTTCGGCAACGATCGTATCAATCGTGGTTGGCCCCTGAGCAACCAGATCGAAAATTTCGCGCTCGCGGGTGCTGCGTCGCTCGATATAGCGTCCAAAGATATCAGGTGGCTGGGTCATCAGATCGCCGTGACCGGGGATGATGGTGTCAATCGCGAGTTGTTGCATTTGCGTCAGCGATGTGAAGTATTCGCTCATTTTGCCATGTGGTGGGAAAATGCCTACGGTGCCGTGTCCCGCAACCAGATCGCCAGCGATCAAGGTACGAGAGGCTGGTTCATAAAAGGCGATATGCCCCGGGGAGTGCCCTGGTGTGTCGTAAGTTGCGAGTTGCCCGCCGTCGATGGGCAGCGTCATCCCGCCACTGAGTGGACCGTCAATATCGGACCAACTCAGAAAATGGCGCATAATCGGTTCTTCCTTGGGGTTCATCAGCACGGGACATTGGTAGACCCGCCGCAGTTCAGGCGCAGAACGGACGTGATCAGGATGCGCATGGGTCAGGAGGATTGCCGCTACCCGGGCGTCTGCACGTTTTGCGACTGCGGCCTGGATCAGCTCGACCCCAGCGCGATCGCCGGGATCGATGATGTAGAGTTCGTTTGTCCCGACGATTGTGGCGTTTGTTGGCTGATCGCTCATTGAGCCATCGTTTGGCACTGCGAGGACTTCGAGGTCGAGGGCTACCGCTGATCGTTTGGTTGACTCCCCATCCATCAAGTGTATCCTCATGTATCTGCTGAACCACATCCCTGTGTACAGCTGTTGCGTATCACCAGCACTGGTTTGCACAGTGCAGGCTAGCCTGGATAGGTTAGGTTGTCAACTAGCGCAACGAGATGCCGCCTCAGGGTCAACGAGTTGCAGAAAACCCCCTGTTTTGACTGGCAGTCAAAAACTATAAGCGATCCCCGCTTTGAGCATCAGTCGACATTATCGCTTTTGGGCTGGTACGGATAGAATAGATTGCGGAGGAGTTATCAGCGATCATGATCTGGCGCTATTTCAGGCAGCTTTGTGCGGGTTTTGTCACGAGCAGTTGGTGAATGAGAGGGCTGAGTAATGCTGAATATTGATCTGACTGGCAAGGTGGCGCTGGTCACTGGTGCAGCACAGGGGATTGGGCGGGCGATCAGTAGGATGTTGGCTGAGGCGGGTGCGCGCGTCTGGCTCACCGATCTGTTGGAGGAGTCGTTGGCTGAAGCGGTTGCTGCTGCGGGTGGGGATAGCCACTCGGCGGGGGTGGCTGATCTCACCGATTCTGCGGCGGTCACCCAAATGGTGACGCGGGTGTTGGCGGAGGCTGGGCAAGTTGATATTCTGGTACATGTAGCCGGCGGCGTTGTGGGTCAGATTGGTCAGCCGATTGAGGCGATCACTGATGCGGCCTGGGATGCCATCGTCAAGGCCAACCTCTTCTCGGCGTTCTACACGATCCGCGCGGTGACTCCCCCCATGAAGGCGCAAGGCGGCGGGCGGATCGTGATTATTTCCTCGGGGGCGGGGCGTTCCGTCAGCCTGACGGGGATTCAGGCCTATGCCAGCGCGAAAGCGGGCCAACTGGGCCTGACCCGCCAGATGGCCCATGAACTTGGGCCGCACGGCATTACCGTCAATGCCATTGCTCCAGGATTTGTGCGCTCAAATCCCGCCACCGAGCGGCAATGGGCGGCACTGGGAGCAGCGGGGCAAGCCAACCTGGTCGAAAGTATTGCCTTGCGGCGTATTGGCACGCCTGACGACATTGCTGCTGGTGTCCTCTTTTTCGTCTCCGATCTCTCCCGCTGGATCACTGGGCAAACGCTCAGTATCGATGGCGGACGGCACATGGTCTGAGGTTTGTTGGTGCCACAAGTGTTTAGCTGGATACTGCCAATGGTTGGCTCGACAGTAAGTAGTCGATTACCTCGCGGGCGAAAAACTGCTGCGTTGTAGGATTTACCATTTTGCGTAAGCCCTGGAGATCATCGCCAGCGGTGATCAGTGGTGGTTCAACCTGCCCATCAGCGCGGTGCTGTCCAAGTCCAAGATTCGCCAGCAGGCCATTGCAGAGGCACTTGCGCCCAACCGTATCGGCAAGATCGCCGCCCTTGCGGAGGTAGTCTTCAACGGGCTCGGCGGGGCAGCGGTAGTCGATGGTGCCATCCTGCCGCTTATAGGGCTGGCGCAAATAGCCAAGGTCACAGATTCGGGGGCGGGCGGTGTAGGTCTCCGCCTCGGCAGCGGTGCCTGGTAGGGGTACCAGCTTGAAGGGGTAGCCTGTTGGTGAGGCGACCGGATCAGTATAGACATTGATTGTGCCTTCAAGAACCTGCTGGATGACCTGCTCCTTGAGCGCAGCGTCCAGGCCAGATTCCTGGCAAAAGGCAAATAGCGAGCCCACTTGAATGCCAGCGGCCCCAGCCGCCAGGGCGGCTTGTAATTGCTCTGGGCGACCATACCCACCAGCGAGCCAGAACGGTAGGCCCAGGCTAGCGATTTTTGCCAGGTCAACCTCGTCACGTGCGCCATAAATCGGTTGGCCTGTCTCATCGAGTTGCAGCGTGCCGCGCGGCGGTGCATTGTGTCCACCAGCCGTTGGTCCCTCGACGACGAAGCCATCAACACGACCAGTTGCCCGTTTTTGCAACGTCATTGCCAGGGTGGTTGAGGCAATAATCGCCAGGAACTTTGGTCGTTTCAGTGCTGGTACAGACTGGCCTAAGATCGCCTGCGGGTCGAAATGAATCATGGTCACATCGTCTGCTGCCGCGCCAGCAACGTGGACTTTGAGACTGGCGGGCTGTTGTGCCGTGAGCCGATCGATTGCGCCAGGAATCTCCAGGGGAATACCTGCGCCCATCAATACATAGTCAACGCCAGCCAGGATCGCGCCATAGATTGAAGCGAGGTTGGGTAACTGGATTTTTTCTAGCAGATTGATCCCAACAAGCCCCTGATGGCCTTCCTTCGCCAGGAAGACCTCAACAAAATTCGCAGCGACTGTTAGTTCAAGCAATGTGCGTTGTGAGCGTACGGTGTGCATTGGCTTGTTCGCAAAAGGAGCATTTTCGGATAGACCATCCGCGCGGAAATAGCGAGCGATGATTCGTTCAGCAATGGCGGGGATGGGAAATTGGCTTAGTGCCCGCCGCAGATCACCGGTTGGATCACCTTGCTGCAAACGACGGGCCAGGACAATATCAAGCGCGGTGCCAGAGACAACCCCCAGTTGGCCTGCCTGCGAGACAGCCTTCGCGAGTTGCCAGCTTGATACACCAGCACCCATCCCACCCTGAATAATCATTGGCTCGGTCATCATTGGCTCCTTTATCGTTGCACTCCTGATACAGAATCAGGCAGAAGGATCAAACTTGTCTGCGGTGAGTTTGCGTGCCGCCTGGAGTCGTTCAGCCTCAAGTAATCGCCCGGTACGAATCCAGGTGCCTACTTCGGCGACACGTTGCCCCAGCGCTTTGGCTGAGGTCGTTTCCTCAGCCGTAAGTTCACGATCGCCGCCTGGCCCCGTCACCACTGTTGCGCCATACGGGGCATCTGGTTGTTCCAGAATTGGGCCACGTTGTCCAGGGGTGATCACGAGCATTCCCAGGTGCATCATCATCGTCAGAATCGAGTGCAGCGCCTGTTCATTACCCCCATGCGGCGTAGCCGAGGTGATAAATGCTGCCCCTGGTTTATCGCGAAAAAGGTAATGATGCCACGGCCTGGTGCGGTCAAGAAGTTTGCTGCTGGCGGTAGCAAGATCCTCGAAAAAGCGCTTGAGTGGTGAGGCAACTGAGCCAAAATACGCAGGCCCACCAACGATCAGCGCGTCGGCCCTGGCGAGACGGTTGAGCAGTGCTGTCCGTTCAGCCTGTTCTGCTTGATCGGTCGATGCTCCCTGCAGTGAGGCAAATGGGGTATCGGCGATTTCTAACAACTCTGTGGTCGTGTTTGGCACCTGCGCCACTCCAGCTTGCACGGCCTGAGCGAGTGCGCGGCATGAACCAAAGCGGCTGTAATAGACGATCAGCACATGGAAGGGTTGGGTTGGCGCAGTGGTTGCACTTGTATTGCTCATCATTCCCCCTCTCGATATACGCCGTTAGCCTACTACTCTGGTATCCAACAATACGACAATTATCACTCGTGCGCGTAAGACTTGTATCGACAACCAGAGGCAGGGCATAGCTTGCTGGCTGCCTTCGCTGCTATCGTCGCGGATGGAGGTTTCGGCCTGCGTGGCGGGGTGTAAACGCTTGGTGAATGAGAAACCGCCAAGAGCCACCATTCTGGCTCTTGGCGGCGATGATCCTCATGGCGGGAAACAGTTATCCAGGCTATTTCACGATCAATGTCGCGATCATCCCGGCGGCGCGGTGACCGGGGTAGTTACAAACGATCAGGTATTGGCCTGGTTGTAGCCCTTTCAAGGTATATGTTGTCGTCGTGTTGCCGTTGAAGTTCGGGCCTTGGGCCTTTACTCCTGGGCCTTCAACGGCAAAGTTATGGGGAGTTGCGCTCTTATTATTGACCACAAAGGTGACATCACCCGCCTGGGCTTCATACGTATCTTTGGTCCACTTGAGGCCGCCACTTGGATCGGCATCAACAACGACCTTTTGCGCTGCTTCCCCGGTGGCGAAGGCGGTAATGGTTGGGGCGCCTGAACTCGCTCCAGCGGCGGCGGTTGTGCCAGTACCAGCAGGCATAAACCGTACTGTGGCAAAGGCGATTGCCCCAAAAATCAGGGCGACAGCCAGGGCAAGTGGGATCTGAGTCAGTACAAACTGATCGAAACTGAGGCCGCGTGGTTGCGTTGTCGATTGCTGCGAGTCGAGGAGCTCGGCATCCCTGGATTGAATAGTCATGGACGTTCTCCTAGTGACAGTAATGCGCTTTCAGGTGGTGGTGCCTGGGGCTAAACTCCCCAAGCACCACTCTTGTCTTGATTAGGGGAAGACTGGTTGGAAGACGTTGTGATCTTCTGGGCCAGTGACAACCAGGAAGCCTGCGCCACCTTTCATTGCCCGACCAAGACTGTGGTCAACCAGCATATACGTCCCTGGAACATCGACCTTGAACTCGACTACTGTTGCACCACCTGTGGGTACTCCCGTACTCTGGACGTTGGTAGCCCACTTCGAGGGGTCATTGAAGTTGCCACCTTCAGTCGCTACGCGGTCGAAGATTTCACCGATGACGTGGAAACTTGAGGTAAGGTTCGGCCCACCAACTCCGAAGAAGATGCGGACGGTTTCGCCAACGTTTGCCTTCAGTGCGCGATCACCAAGCAGGGAGCCAACTGCACCATTGAAGACGACGAAGTCTGGCTGTTCAGCAAGCATCTTCTCCATCGAGAAGGTACGCAGCCCTTTGGTTGCCCGCGGCCCTTCGACGTACATTTCACCCTGTACGACGTAGAATTCGCGGTCAACCTTGGGCAAGCCACCTTCTGGCTCAACAACGATCAGGCCATACATCCCATTCGCGATATGATGGGCGACTGGGGCAACAGCACAGTGGTAGACAAAAACGCCGGGGTTCATCGCCTGGAAGCGGAAGGTCTTGCTTTCACCCGGGGCGACTGTCGATGCTTCCGCCCCACCACCAGGGCCGTTGACGGCATGGAGGTCGATATTGTGGGCGACCGTGCTTTTGCCAGAGTTCTTCAGTGTCAGTTCAACCTGATCACCGACCCGCACCCGTAGCATTGGGCCTGGCACAGTGTTGTTAAATGTCCAATACGTATAGGTGATCCCGTCATCAAGTAGTCCTTCGATCTCAGTGGTCTCAAGCTCAATCTTGACGTTTGTTGGCCCGCGTTGGCCGATTGGTGCGCCCATCTGCGGGGCGGCCAATCGGGCTACGCCATTTGCCGATGCCGCTGATGGCGTAGCCGCACTACCACCGTGGGCTGGCTCACCGTAGCCACCACCCGCCAATGGCATATTCATCGATGGCGTGGGACTGGTGCTTGTTCCACTGCCTGCGCCGCCACCTCCGTTATTCGCGGCCCGGGCCATTACACCATAAGCCAGCACACCAAAGAGCAGCGAAATGACTAGCAACAGGCTAGTCTGGAATAATAGCAATTGTTTCCATGATGGGCCGATTGAGACTGGCGTCCCGACATTTTGCGTTGTACTCGCCACAACTTTCCTCCTGTTCCTATGCCCACAGAGGCACTACATTACTTTTTCAGTATAGTGATCGATCTGTTGATTCGACAGCACCGCAGGGGTAGTTTCCCTGCCAGGATTCGCCCCACCCCAAAGGATAGGATGACTGACGATGTGGCCTACTCTGGTGGGCGTACCAGGCCGGCCCGGACAGCATGAGCGATGACCTGCGCCCTGTTTTGCAAGTGGAGCTTGTCGAGGATATTGCGGAGGTGATATTTCACCGTATTTTCGCTGACCATCAAGCGCTCAGCCAGTTCACGATTCGAGGTTAGCCCCTGAACCAGCAGTTCCAGTACCTCCTGCTCTCGTGCTGTCAGGCTGTCGCCAGTACGTTCGGGGGTTGCTGGCTCAGGCAAGGCGGGTTTCGCAAATTCACGCAGGAGCTTGCGGGCCAAATTTGGCGTCAGGGCGGGCTCACCATGCACCACCCCTTCGAGTAAGCTAAAAAACTCATCCGACTCCAGGTTCTTAAAGATATACCCCTGCGCCCCAGATTTAATTGCCTCAAAGAGATCCGAATCATCCTCAGAAGCGGTGAGCACGACAACGTTCAGTTCTGGCTGCTGGGCAATAATCAGGCGGGTTGCCTCCAACCCCCGTAAAACTGGCATCGTCAGATCCATCAGCACGACATCTGGTTGGAGCGAAAGGGCCAGATCAACAGCTTCTTGCCCATTACGCGCCTCGCCAACCACATCGATCCCTCGTGATTCGAGCAGTGAGCGAAGACCATCGCGAAAAAGACCGTGATCATCGGCGATCAGTACACGCATTCTACCTCCATTGGGCACCACTTGCTTAGCTGGTCTTCAGCAAGACGCATACCTCGGTGCCGTGACCAGGAGTTGAAGTAATATCGAGATCAGCACCAATTACGGCGGCTCGTTCACGCATTCCAGTCAAGCCAAAGCGTGGGAAATCAGCGCGACCCAACGCAGCAGGATCAAACCCCACCCCATTATCACTGATTCGGATCTCGATCGTCGTTGCTTCTTTGATGATGGTGATCTGGGCCTGCTTTGCGGCGGCGTGTTTGCGTACGTTGCTCAGTGATTCCTGGATGATCCGCAGGAGTTGTAGTTCTATGCGTGGCGGTAAGTTGCGGAAAACGCTCTCATCAGGCTGCATCACCAGGTCTACCGTCACCCCACTTTGCTCTTGCCAACTGCCCAGGTAGCGTTGGAGTGTTGGCAGGAGGCCACCGCCAGTAGTTGGGTCGGTCGTCATCCGTAGCCCCAGTATATGTTCGCGTACGTCCGCGTAGGATTCTCGGGCAGCGTTAGCTAGTTGAGTGATCTGGGTGTTGGCACGATCGGCTTGCCCTTGCGCTAAAAACCCTTGTGCTGCCTGGGCCTTGGTATTCACATAGCCAAGTACCTGCGCCACACTATCGTGCATTTCGCGGGCGAGCAAGGCGCGTTCTTCGCTAATTGCTACTTCGCGGGCGAGATGATGTAGCCGTGCATTGGAGATGGCTAATGCTGCCTGGGTGGCGAAGCGATTGAGCGTCGCCTCGTCATCGGCAGTAAAACTGGTCGCGTCGATTTTCTCGGTCAGGTAAAGATGTCCATGCAGGGTCCCACGGGCAATGATCGGTACTGCCAGCAATGAGTGCATTGGTGGGTGATTGGGTGGGAATCCGCACGATGCCGGATGTGTACTGAGTTCATCCAGGCGCAGGCATTCGCCTTCGTCCAGGATCACGCCCAATAGCCCATATCCTTGTGGGGGATTGCCGATCAGTGCCTGTTCTTCAGCCGACATGCCCGTTGTGATGAAGTTAGCAATCCGTCGTTCTGGGGTATTCGTGGTCAGCAAGGAGAGTGCGCCATAGCGTGCCCCAACCAGGCTGGCGGCGCGATTGACGACACGTTGCAGCACTGTCTCCAATTCGAGTTCTTGTGTAATCTCCAGCCCCGCTTCGTGGAGTGCCAGTAGTTCACGGGTTTGTTGTAACTGTCGCGCCTGAATTCCTGCAACAATGGCAAATACCAGTTCACTAAAGCCCAGAATCATGCAAGTAGTGATTCCCACCAGCAACAATAATCCAAACCAGGAGAAGATGAACTCGGTAGTGAGGAAATAGCCGATCAGGACCACTACCAACAAAAAGAGAATTGGCACGCCAATCGTGAACCACTTCAACTGCTGGAGAGAAAGCTGAATATTGGCGAACGCCAGGGCAGGGGGGGCCGGGTTGTGATGCTGTTCGTCCAGTTGTTGTTCCACGTGCCTATCCTTCGGAGCCTCTGAAGTAGTGGTTAAGGTGATCAAGTTGCCTGAAAGGTAATTGGTAGGGTGGCAGGGCCACGAAAAGCGAAGCCCGGTAGCCACGCGACGCTCGGGTTCACTAATTGCAGATCGTGACAGCGTGCTACCAGCGTGAGTATCCCAACTTGGCTGACCATCCGGGCGATTGATGCGCCCAGACAGAAGTGTGGGCCATGCGCGAACGACAGGTGCCGATTCGGTTGCCGCATTGGATCGAACGTGGTTGGGTGCGGGAATTGCGCTTCATCACGATTTCCTGAACCAAACAGGACGATCACGCCCTGCCCCGCCTCAAATGTTTGACCGCCAAACTCCATCGTTTCGCGGACAACGCGGCTGGTGGCCTGGACTGGGCTATCGTAGCGCATAACCTCTTCCGTAATCGACTTGATCAGGGCGGGATTAGCGCGGAGTTGGACCAGGGCATCGGGATGGCGAATCAGCGTCAGGATCGCATTGCCAATCAGGTGGGCGGTCGAGTTGTTGCCACCGACGAGGAGGGCCACACACATCCCAAAAAGTTCATCGGTCGAGAGGCGGTCACCGTCTTGTTCTGCCAGCACCAACTCACTGATCAGGTCGTCTTCTGGCTGCTGGCGGCGAGCCGTGATGATTTCGGCCAGGTAGTCTTTCATCTCGAGCATACTGCGCTGGCCTTGCCGCATGATCCCTACGCGATCTTGGGTCATCCCGGCCCGGTCATAAATCAGTACCTGATCCCGCGCCCAGCGGGTGAAGAGCGGCTGATCAGCATACGGAACACCAAGAATGTCGGTGATCGCCCAGCCAGGGAGCAAGGTGGCGAGATCCTCCATGACATCCATCTCGCCCTGATCGGCTACCCGGTCGATGAACTGCTGGGCGATTGCTTCGATTCGCTGGCGGCGACCCTCAACCATTCGTGGGGTAAACGCCTTGCTGACAATCTGCTTCAGCCGAGTATGTTTGGGGGGATCACTGAGAAGCATTCGGCTGCCGAGTACAGTACGTAGGGGTGTCAGTTCCTCCTGCACCGCCGCCGGTAAAACAGCGAATGTTTGTTCAACTCGTGCTGATGACATCCGTGGATCATTCAGTAACGTAACAATATCGTCATAGCGACTAATCAACCAGGAGCGGCCATTCCAACAGACCGGGCTTTCCGCCCGTAATTGCTGATAATACGGATAAGGATCAGCCTGAATCGCGGGATTACTGAAGTCGATTGTGGTGGTGGGGATCGCCATCAGTCGTTCCTTTCGCTCTGGGCTGTCAAGGGAGAGTAAGCACGATGGTACAGCATTAATTCGTTCTGTGCCGTATCAAAAAAGGGTGGTAGAGTAGTACGTATTATCAAAGATTCTTGCAAATCTTTCCACTGATCGAGTATAAGCATATTATCTGTCTATCTCTCAGCAACGAATGGAAGCACTCGAGATGGAGGTAGTATGCGTCACGCGCGATTTATGCTGGATGGTCGAATTTATCAGGGGATTGTCAGCGAGGACGGGGTAGTTCACGATTCTCGGGGCAAGCGAGTTGATCAGGCAGCGATGACCTGGTTGCCCCCGGTGGTGCCAACGAAGATTATTGGGTTGGCCTTGAACTTTGCGGATCATGCACAGGAACTGAACAAGGTTGATCTGCCCAAAGAGATGAATCCCACGGTTCCAGTGTTGTTCTTCAAGCCGCTTACCTCGCTGAATGGGCACTTAGGGTCGGTAGTTGCGCCTCCAAAGATCGACTATATGCATTACGAAGCTGAACTGGCAGTGGTAATCGGGCGGCAGGGACGACGGATTCGGGCTGGTGATGCCTATGACTATGTACGTGGCTATACCATTGCGAATGATGTGACGATTCGTGACTTTGTGCAAAATATGTATCGACCACCAGTCAAGGCGAAATGCTGGGACAGCTTTACGCCGCTCGGACCCTGGATGGTGGATCGTGACGATATTGCTGATCCAGATAACCTGGATTTGCGGACCTATGTCAACGATGAACTACGGCAGCAGGGGAACACGAGCAATTTTATCCATGATATTCCCGCAATCATCGAATATATTAGCGAGTTTATGACGCTGGAAGAAAATGACCTGCTGCTGACTGGTACGCCCGAAGGGCTATCCCACATTTACCCTGGTGATCTGGTGCGTGTGGAGATCGATGGTATCGGCGCTTTGGAGAATCCCATCATCGCTGAAGAATAGGATTCCTAGCGTTCTTGATTTGGGATGAATGAGGATCGATCACGCTTCGTTTAGCGCGGCTCAATCAAGAAGCGCATCACGGGACACCCTTGTTGTAAGCACAAATTTGGAGGTGACAGATGGGCGCACGAACTGGCGAACAGTATCTCGCAGGGTTGCGCGAGGCGCGGGCCGAGATCTGGATTGGTGGTGAACGGATTGACGATGTTACCAGCCATCCCGCAACACGGAATGCCGCACATTCAATTGCCCACCTCTACGACATGCAGCACGATCCTGCGTTACGCGAGGTGATGACTGCCCCATCGCCAACGAGCGGCGAGCCAGTTGGCCGTTCTTTGCTGGTGCCGCGTACCCAGGAAGATCTGGTACTGCGCCGTACGATGATGAAGCACTGGTCAGATTATAGTGGTGGGTACATCGGGCGCTCGCCAGATTATATGAATGTTTCGTTCGCAGCGATGGCAGAGGCTGCCGATTATTTTGCGGCCAATGATCCACGCTTTGGCGAGAATATACGCCGCTACTACGAATATATTCGCGAGCATGATCTCTGCCTCACCCACACCTTGATCAACCCACAGGCCAATCGGAGTAAGCCCGTTGGCGAACAGCCCGACCAGTTTCTGCCCGCTGGGATTGTGGAGGAAAATGAGCAGGGGATCGTGATTCGTGGGGCGCGAATGCTGGCGACTTTGGCCCCATTCTCCGATGAGATCGCCGTCTTCCCGTCAACGGTGTTGCGGGCGGGTGGGCCAGAGGTTGACCGCTATTCGTTCGCCTTTGCGATTCCCTGTAATACCCCAGGGCTGAAGTTTCTCTGCCGGGATAGCTATGATATTGGCCGTTCGCATTTTGATCATCCGTTGGCCTCACGGTTTGAGGAGATGGATGCGGTGGTCGTCTTTGATGACGTGCTGGTGCCGTGGGATCGGGTCTTCCTAAAAGGCGATGTAGAGCGGTGTAATGGTGCCTACGGTGAAACGAACGCTGTTCTGCATATGATGAACCAAGTCATTGTCAAGAACGTCGCCAAGACCGAGTTCTTGCTGGGGGTGGCGTGCAGCATTGTCGATACCATTCAGGTTGATCAGTTCCAGCACGTGCAGGAGAAGTTAGCGGAGATCATCATCAACCTGGAAATGATGAAATCGTCACTGCGCGCGGCGGAGGCTGATGCGGCGATCGATCAATGGGGGGTGATGGCTCCGGCCCGTATGCCGCTTGATACTGCCCGAAATCTGTACCCGAAACTCTATCCACGGATGGTGGAGATTCTGCAACTGTTGGGGGCCAGTGGCTTTATGGCGACGCCGAGCGAGGCCGATTTTGCCAACTCCGAGATTGGGCCAAGTGTGCGGAAATATCTCCAGGCAGCGAAGGGCGAGTCGATTGACCGCGTGAAGTTATTCCGCCTTGGCTGGGATATCGCCTGTTCATCATTTGGTGGTCGTCAGGAACTCTATGAGCGTTTCTTCTTCGGTGATCCCGTGCGGATGGCTGGCGCGCTCTACATGAGTTACGACAAAGCCCCGCTGATGGCGCGGGTCAGTGATTTCCTTCAGCGCGAAGATTAAACGATTCGCTGAACACTGGAGCGTGCCAGCGAGTGATTGAGGGTGAGAGGAGCTGAACGAGATGGCATCTGGCGGGAATGCAGGAACGTTCGAGGAGCATCAAACGCGGGCTACAGCACTGCGGCAGGCAGTTGCGCGTAGCGGTGTATTGAACCTGATCGACGGCAAAGCCGTTGGGGCGCAGAGCAGTGAAACGTTTGAGACCCTGGCTCCACTGGATAATAGTGTTATCGCCACTGTAGCGGCTGGTGACCGCGCTGATATTGATGCAGCGGCAAAGGCAGCAACTGCTGCCTTTCCTGCATGGCGCGATTTGCCAGGGAAAGAGCGGAAGCGGTTGTTACACCGCGTCGCTGATCTGATCGAAGCACACGCTGATGAAATCGCCCTGCTGGAAGTGATCGATACCGGGCAACCGATTCGGTTTATGAAAGAAGCAGCGAATCGCGGGGCGGAGAACTTCCGCTTCTTCGCTGATCGCGCTGAAAGCGCGCGTGATGGTCTGGCGCTACCGAGCGAGACCCAATTGAATTACACCATTCGGCAACCAATCGGGCCAATCGGGATCATTACACCGTGGAATACGCCATTCATGCTCAGTACCTGGAAGATGGCTCCGGCGTTGGCCGCAGGTTGTACCGTTGTTCATAAGCCCGCTGAGTGGAGCCCACTGACCGCGCAGCGGTTGGCGCAACTGATCCACGAGGCGGGGGTGCCAGCCGGAGTGGTGAACCTGGTCAATGGCCTGGGTGAAACAGCGGGGAAGGCATTGACCGAGCATCCAGCGATTAAGGCGATTGGCTTTGTGGGCGAGTCGATCACGGGCAGCATGATCATGCAGCAAGGCGCAATGACGCTGAAGCGGGTCCATTTTGAGCTTGGCGGCAAGAATCCCGTGATCGTTTTTGCCGACGCCGATCTGGAGCGGGCGCTTGATGCAGCGATTTTTATGATTTACAGCCTGAACGGAGAACGTTGCACCTCGAGCAGCCGTCTCTTTGTCGAGCGCACGATTTACGATGAGTTCACTGCACGGCTGGCAGAACGTGTACAGCGGATTCAGGTTGGCGATCCACTCGATCCGAAGACGGAAGTTGGGCCACTGATCCACTCGCTCCATGCTGAGAAAGTGGCGGAATATGTGGCAGTTGGTAAAGAGGAGGGCGCGACACTGGCAGTCGGTGGCGGTCGCCCGGCTGGATTTGCGGCGGGGAATTTCTTCGCGCCAACCCTGTTCACTGGTGCCAACAATACGATGCGGATCGCGCAAGAGGAGGTCTTTGGCCCATTCCTGACGGCGATCCCCTTCGATAGCGATGATGAAGTGTTGCAGCTGGCGAACGATGTGAAATATGGGCTGGCGGCGTATCTGTGGACGAGCGATCTGACGCGCGCTCATCGGATTGCCCAGGAGGTTGAAGCCGGAATGATCTGGGTCAATACCCATAATGTGCGCCATTTGCCGACACCGTTTGGTGGGGTGAAATCGAGCGGGATCGGGCGCGATGGTGGCGACTATAGCTTTGACTTCTACATGGAAACGAAGAATATCTGTATCGCGTTGGGTGCAAATCGGATTCCGAAACTCGGAGCCTGATAGCAAGGAGAGCGAAGACGATGCCGCTACATCCTGCCAATCCGCAGCCACCGTTCAATGTGGTGCGCTGTAGCTATGTCGAACTTGGAGTCACTGACCTGGCCCGGTCCCGTGATTTTTACGTTGATGGCCTGGGCTTACTCGTTACTGAGCAGACCGATGATGCGCTCTATTTACATGGATTGGAAGAGCGGCAACACCATTCGTTCATCCTGAAACAGGCAGAGCAGCCCACCTGTACCTGCCTGGGGTACAAGGTGGGCAGTGAGGCCGACCTTGACCGGGCGGCAGCATTCTTTCAGGAGCGTGGTCTGGAACATCAGTGGGTTGAACGGCATGGGCAAGGGCGGACTCTCCGCGCCCGTGATCCCTTTGGGGTGCCTGTTGAGTTCTACTGGACGATGGAACAGGGCGAACGCACCTTGCAGCAGTATGGTCGCTACACTGGAGCCCAGATCATGCGGATCGATCATTTCAATTGCTTCGCGGCTGATGTGCAGGGCACATACGATTTCTATACACGTGACCTAGGCTTTCGGCTCAGCGAGTATACCGAGACGGAAGAAGAGCCAACGCAGCTCTGGGCAGTCTGGTTACATCGCAAAGGGAATGTGCACGACCTCGCGCTCACCAATGGACGCGGCCCACGGCTGCATCATGTGGGAGTCTGGGTGCCAGCCGTGACCAATATCATCCACCTGTGCGATGTATTTGCCACAACTGGGCGGCTGGCGGCGATGGAACGCGGACCTGGGCGACATGGGATCGCCAATGCCTTCTTCCTCTACGTGCGTGATCCTGACGGTCATCGGATCGAACTGTATACCAGTGACTATCTGACCGTTGATCCTGACTTTCAGCCGATTGGCTGGAAATTACGCGATGCCCAGCGACAGACCTTGTGGGGGCAGCCAGCGCCACAATCGTGGTTTGCGGAGGGAACGCTTTTCGACGGCGTTGCGGTCAGCGAGCCAGCTGTTGCCGCACAACCGATTGTTGCGCCATAACGGTGAAGATCAACAACAGGAGGATCTTGCATGGCTCCGATGACCGGAGGGCAGGTGCTTGCGCGTTCGTTGGTGCAAGAAGGTGTCGATACGCTCTTTGCCCTGCCTGGGGTGCAACTCGATTGGGCATTTGATGGCCTTTATGATCTGCGTGATGCCATCACGGTCTACCACACGCGCCACGAGCAGGCGACCGCCTATATGGCCGATGGCTACGCCCGAACAACCGGGCGCGTTGGGGTGTGTATGGTTGTGCCAGGGCCAGGGGTGTTGAATGCAGGTGCAGCGCTGGCGACGGCCTATGCCACTTCATCACCAGTGTTCTGTCTGGCTGGACAGGTGGATTCACGGGGGATCGATCAGGATCTGGGGTTGCTGCATGAAGTGCCGCAGCAGCTATCAATACTGCGCTCAGTGACCAAATGGGCGCGGCGGGCCAGGAAGCCAAACGCCATTCCGAAGTATATCCAAGAAGGTTTCCAGCAACTGCGTAGCGGGCGGATTCGACCAGTCGCTCTGGAAATACCGCCCGATGTATTACAGGCGTGTGCCGACCGCGTACAGTTGCGCCAACCATTGCCGGGATTGACGAATGCTGGCGACCCCGATCTACTACAGCAGGCGGCGGAGTTGTTGCAGCAGGCCGAGCGACCTGTATTCTATTGCGGTGGTGGCGTGTTAGCCGCTGCGGCCTGGGAAGAAGTGCAGGCGATTGCTGAACAGTTAGAGATGCCCGTTGTGATGTCCCTCTCTGGACGCGGCGTTCTTTCTGATCGCTCATATCTCGCCCATACTGGCCTTTCGGGGCAGGCCCTTTGTGAGGAGGCTGACCTGATTCTGGCCGTTGGCACACGCTTCTGGCAACCAGCCCAGGCCTGGAAACTGGCGGCTGGAGCAAAGGTGATTCGGATTGATGCGGACGAAGCCGAGGTAACGCGCACAAGCGTGCCCACAGTAGGAATTGTGGCAGACGCGAAGCACGCCCTATCAGCCTTACGTGACCTAGTTACTGGCGGGAAGCCACGTCGATCGCGTAAGGCCGAGTTGACCCAGCGCAAAGCCACCGCCGAAGCAAAACTTACCGTGTTGCAGCCACTGGCTGACTATAACGCAGCGTTGCGGGCGGCGATGCCAGATGACGCCATTTTGGTCAACGACCTGACGCAGTTGAGTTTTTATGGCACGATTGGCTTTCCAGTCTATTGTCCACGCACCTATATCGGGCCTGGGTATCAGGGGACGCTTGGCTCTGCCTTCGCTACCGCCCTGGGGGCACAGGTTGGGAATCCTGATAAGAAGGTCGTTGCGCTGGCGGGTGATGGCGGCTTCCTCTATACGATCCAGGAGTTAGCGACCCAGCGGCAGCATGGAATCAATGTCGTTTCAGTTGTGTTTAACGACAATGCCTTTGGCAATGTGAAACGAATTCAGCAACAGCAATTCACTGGGCGGTTGATCGGATCTGATCTGGTGAACCCTGACTTTGTTGCGCTGGCCCAGTCATTTGGGATCCGCGCTACCTGTGTACAAAGCCCAGCCGCGCTTGGTGATGCGTTGCGTAGTGCGCTGGCGGCGAATGAGCCAGGTTTGATCGAAGTGCAAGTGGGCGAGATGCCGAGTGCCTGGCCGCTGATTGTGCCTGCGGGCGGCGCATATCCGTACCTGTTGCCCTAACGAAAGGGGATGCTGATGTTGTCGCCGGAGCGAATCGCCGAATTAGCCGAGCGGCTGGATGCCGCTGAGCAAGCGGGTCAGCAGATCCGCCAGTTTTCACTCGACTTCCCTGAGATTACCGTTGAGGATGCCTATGCGATTCAGAGCGCCTGGGTCGCGCTGAAGGTCGCGCATGGGCACACCGTGAAAGGCCGAAAGATCGGGTTGACTTCACGCGCTATGCAGCAAACCTCGCAGATCGATGAGCCAGATTACGGTGTCCTGCTTGACGATATGTTCTTTCCAGAAGGAACAGACATCCCGATCAGTCGATTTATCGTCCCACGTGTTGAAGTCGAACTGGCCTTTATCCTGGGGCAACCACTGACTGGCCCCAATTGCACGGTCTTTGAGGTCCTCAGTGCGACCGATTATGTGGTGCCAGCATTGGAGATCATTGATGCGCGGCTGCAATCAGTGGATCCAGCGACAGGCACACCGCGCAAGGTCTTTGACACGGTGGCAGACAATGCGGCGAATGCTGGGGTGGTCGTTGGCGGGCGGGCGATTCGCCCGCTAGAGTTTGACCTGCGCTGGGTGGCGGCATTGCTTTATCGTAATGGGGTGATCGAAGAATCAGGCGTGGCTGCAGCGGTGCTGAATCACCCAGCAAACGGCGTGGCGTGGTTGGCAAATAAGCTTCATCCATATGGCGTTGGCCTGGAACCCGGCCAGGTTATCCTGAGCGGATCATTTACTCGCCCCGTAGCCGCTCGTGCTGGCGACACTTTTCACGTTGACTATGGGCCGTTGGGCGCGATTGCCTGCCGCTTCGTTTGATAGGGTAGCATCCCCCACATCCTTTAGTAGACATAACTTTATAACCACGACAAGCTGGCCTGAGCAGGGTGAGATCTGCTAGATAATCCGCCTGTTCAACTACTAGAAAATATGTTCGGATTATGCTAGACTGAGGCAGTAGTCAAACGCTGCTATTGATACGTAAGCAGGGTGCTAGCTAGGTAGGTAGGAGGCAGTGATGCAGGCACAGGGTGGCGACGATATTTTCGGTGGAGATTTCTCGCAGGCACGAACAGCGCAGCGCGAAAATTGGCCCGCAAAGTTGCAATGGCACGGCGGGATTTCGCGGGCACCGGGGGATTCCTTCCCGGTAAAGGGTGGCTTCTTTCTGCCGGAAACAGGCATCTACACTTTAGGACTGGATCTTGATTGTCCGCCTGCCGACGCTACGGCAACGACCTTGCAGTTTGCTGGTAAATCAGAGCCTGGGTGGGGCTTTTCACGGATTGATCTGGCGATTCTCGCCGATGTGTTCTTCTGGGAAGATCGTCAGGATGGTCGCCAACGCTATCATCGGGACGAGTATCGGCTGCGCCAGCAGCGTGGTGCTGGCGAGGAGCGCGAGCTGCGCGGTCGGCTCTATGTGTTAGGGGTTATTCGGCAACTCGCCGACCTGGGCATAACTGAGCCTGCGCTACTGACGTTGCGCGGTGCGGCCAGTCGCGCCTTTGCTGCGCTGGTGCGTGAGCATTTGACGCCGATTGTGGATATCGCTACGCGGATGCGCCAGCAACGCGGACACAGTGGGCCAGTTCCGCGCGAAGCCTTCTGGATGCCAGTGGTGGCTGGGCCAATGACCCGGGTTGGCGGCGAAGAAGGTAAGCAGTCGGAGATGGCCTTGCCGCTCACGACCCTGCCAGAAAAACGGACCTTGCCTGCTGGTGGTGCTGCATTTGTTGAGTTGGCGCGCCCCCTGCTTGTGCCGGCCACTGCTCGCCAAAGTGGTGGTGATTTTGACCAGATCTGGGAGCGCTATCGGGCGCTTTGGGAGAAATTCACCACGGTAGGTGGCGTCTCAACCGACGAAGGTGTGGCGGTAACTGAGGGTGATTGGGCCGCTGCCACCGAATCGCCCACGGAGCAGGTTGATCCTGTTGGTGATGCCCGCGCTGCCGCGTTGGCAGCGGCGGTAGCCGCCTATGCCGGACGCGATCCGCAACGTTTGGCGGCGTACGTTGATATGCAGGCAGAAAAACTTGCCCAGGACGACGGCGCGCCGACTGCCGCCGATTACGAGCGCGTCGCTGCCTTCTTACGTGAACGGCAGGCCGCTGCCTTGACCTAGCCTTTGCTGGGGGCTGGTTAGTGTCGATGACAGCCACTGATCCGGCTATGCTGAGATTCCTTGATTCTGTGATTGGCGGCTGAGGTAAGGGAAAGGCATTGCTCAATGAATATGTTCAAGGCAACGAAGGCAGCAACCGTAGAGGAATACTTGGCGGCGGTGCCAGCCGAGCGGCAGGAGATGATCCAGTTTCTGCATCAGTTTATTCAAGCGGCAGCGCCAAACCTAACACCGCACTTTGCCTACAATATGCTGGGCTATGGGAGTTTTCCGTACCGCAATTACAAGAAAGAACTGGTTGATTGGCCGATTGTCGCGCTTGCCAACCAGAAAAACTATGTCAGCCTCTATGTTTGCGCCGTTGCTAATGGCGCGTATATCGCTGAGCAGTATAAGGATGCCCTTGGCAAAGTGAGTGTGGGCAAATCCTGTATTCGGGCAAAAAAGCTCGCCGATATTAACCTGCCTGTCCTCAAAGAGGTGATTGCGATGGCAGCGGCAAATCCAGGGTTGGTTGAGGCAGGAGCCTAGGTAATCAGGTTAAGCCTTTGCCCATGTGACCATTGAGTCGTGCAGAGGGGCAGAGCGCGATCTGCTAGGAGTAATTGTCGCCATTGTGAGCCGCGTGACAGAAGCGCCACTTCACTCGTATTGAGGGTGTAGAAGGAGGGCTTCATGCACACGTTCAGACGACAATCCCTGCTACTTACTGGCCTCACCAGTCTGTCAATCTTGCTTGGATTAGCTGGGTGTAGTTTCGGGGCTACGCCCACGCCTGTCCCCACGCCAACTATTGCACCTTCGCCAACCGCGACCGTTGCGCCTACGCCGACACCACGCGCTAGTCCAGTAATACCACTTCCGGGAAACCCGAACGGTACGTCGATTATTGGTGGTGGGCCGCCCAGTGGGACAACAATTTTGCCACGCCCCTCTGGGACGTTACCGATTCTCGGTGGTGGGCCGCCAACTCCTGGCGCAGTGAGCGCTGGGGCAGTCGCGGCGAACAGTGATGGTTCCTGCCCCGAGACCCACCCCGTCAAAGCAGCACGGATCGGCAAGACCTATCACCTAAAGGACGATCCTTCGTACTCGCGTGTGCCAGCAGAGGAATGTTTTATCTCCGAAGCTGATGCTCAGGCTGCGGGCTATCGGCACGCTTTGCGATAGCACAGGTGAAGGAACCGAAGGCGTGGGCTAGGTGGTAGATAACCACCTAGCCCACGCTCCACTTCTCCTTGCGGTTTGCTCGATCAGGCAAGTTCTTTGAGTACCAGGACAGAGTTGCCGCCACCTGTACCACGCGCCCCAATCATTGCGGTGCTGATGGGAGTTGCGCGAGGTTGACTGATGACTAGATTGATGGCGCACGCTGGATCCTGATGATCAACATTGATTGTTGGAGGAACCAGGTTGTCGCGCATTGCCAGGGCTGCAAACGCCACATCGACTGGCCCTGCTCCCGCGAGCATACTGCCAGTCATTGACTTGGGGGCACTGACTGCCAGGTTTGGTAGGTGATCACCAAACGCAACTTTGAGGGCATTGGCTTCTGCCTGATCAGCATTGGCCGTGCTTCGGCCATCCGCATTGAAATAATCCACAGAATCTGGGGTTAGCCCCGCTTCGTGCAGGGCTGCGTGCATCGCGCGGGCGTAATATTTCCCATCTGGCGCGAAGGAGTGGAAATCAAGGGCGTCGGTCGATTGTGCATAGCCCACAATTTCGCCGTAGATCTGGGCGCCACGGGCTAGGGCGCGTTCTAGCTCTTCGAGGATCACGATCCCGCCCCCTTCGGCAACGACGGAACCATGACGGTCGCGGTCGAATGGCCGATAAGCAGTGGCGGGGTCGGAGGCATCGTGGCAGAGTTCGGTAAAGGTACTCATTGTCGCCATTGAGGCTTCGGCAATAACCGCTTCAAAGCCACCACTGATGATTACATCAGCATCGCCACGGCGGATCGCTCGGCACGAATTGCCGATCGCATCGAGGCCGCCCGCAATATCGTTGAGATAGGTACGGGTATAGCCAGTGATTCCGTGGAAAATCGAGAGTTGGCCCACTGGTGCCGACGGGATCCAGGCAATCGCCATATAGGCACTGACAAACGAAGGGCCTTTTTGGTGCAGCCGCACGAGATTGTTCAAGTAATAGCTGGTGCCACCATAGTTGGAGGCCAGCACAATACCGATCCGCGACTTGTCTTCGGTGGTCAGGTCCAGGCCTGCATCGGCCAGGGCCTCGTTACACGAAGCGAAGGCAAAGTGGGTGTTGCGGTCGCTGCGAACGACCAGCTTCTTGCTGAGGTGTTCGGCGGCGATGAAATCTTTCACCTCACCAATCACTTTAATTGGTACATCCATCGTTTCGAGCAACGATGGGCGGCCAACCCCTGATCGTCCTGCCTGCGCCGCCGCCCAGAATGCTTCTTTCCCAACGCCAATTGGTGTGGTCAGGCCCAGGCCAGTAATTACGACACGGCGCGTCATTGCACTCTCCCTATGCTCACTGTGCGATTTGCCTGTCGCACAGCAGATCAACGCTCGATCGGTTCGTCTTGCGGGCTCAGGTCAGGCGGCGCAAGACGATTGAAGAATTAAAGCCACCGAAACCGCTGGCATTGCTCATGACTACGTTCAGGCGGGCCTCGCGGGCGGTATTCGGCACATAGTCCAGATCACATTCGGGGTCGGGGTTTTCCTGGTTGATCGTTGGGTGAATGATCTGGTCACGTAACGACATACAAAGCACAATCAGTTGATGTGCGCTGGCTGCGCCTTGGGTATGGCCGATCACACACTTGGTCGAATTTACTGCCAGCTTGTAGGCATGATCACCGAAGGCTGCTTTGATGGCCCCGCTTTCCGACTTGTCGTTCAGTTGGGTAGAGGTGCCGTGGGCGTTGAGATAGTCAACATCGGTCGGTTTTAGACCACCACGGCGCAGCGCTTCGAGGATGACTTGCCCTAATGGTCCCCCGCCTTCTGGCAGGGCGGTCATGTGGTAGGCGTTCGTGTTATTGGCGATCCCCATGATCTCGGCATAAATCGTGGCTCCGCGCTTCACCGCGTGTTCATACTCTTCCAGAATCATGACTGCCGAGCCTTCGCCTAGGACAAAGCCATCGCGGTCGCGGTCGAATGGCCGACTGGCCTTGGTTGGCGCATCATTCCGTCGGCTGACCGCCCCGAGGACGCAGTAACAATCCAGGCCCATTGGGGTGATCGAGGCATCAGTGCCACCCGCCAGCGCTGTATCGCAAACACCATCACGAATGGCAATCGTGGCCTGATCTACGGCGTTGACCCCTGATGAGCAGGCGTCGGAAACGACAATCGATGGCCCATGAAAACCATAATGAATCGCAATACTCATGGCGGCTGAGTTCGATAGGAGTGCGTAGGAAAACTCTTTCGGCAACTGCTTGCCGATCATGCTCAGTTCGCCTTTATTCGTGACATCTTCCCAGACGCGCTCAAATGTATCGGGTGCGCTATTAGTGGTACCCATGAAGACGCCAGTGCGGTCGTGGTCAAGCGTTGCCAAGTCAAGCTGCGCATCTTCAATCGCCTGCTTTGCTGCGGCCAGACCGAACTGGGCATGGCGGTCTAACGAGTCGATTTCCCAAGGAGTCAGGCTATAATCAGCCGGGTTAAAGTTCTTGACCTCGCAGGCAATCTGTGAAGGCATCTTGCTGACATCAAACTTGGTGATCAGCGCTGCTGCCGAGACGCCGTTGACACAGGCATCCCAAAAGGCATCTTTGCCAATTCCATTTGGGGCAATCGTGCCCAGGCCGGTGATGACTACCCGTCGCATTATGCCTCCTTAGAACGTCGGTGTCGTTCACTGAAACGGTAAGGTTACAGACTCAACTGATCTGGCGTTCTGCCGCTAGA
Source organism: Chloroflexia bacterium (assembly GCA_039810045.1). Taxonomy (GTDB): domain Bacteria; phylum Chloroflexota; class Chloroflexia; order Thermomicrobiales; family CADCWN01; genus CADCWN01. The sequence goes on along the minus strand of JBDHWF010000013.1, from coordinate 17,336 downwards.
GTCTCATAGAATTGCCGAATCAATCGATTCGTTTCATCTCCCTGAATGTAGTTGACAAAGCGGCCCCCTTGCGGAATAACGTGCAGCCCCCGGCAATCAGGGAGTGCCGCTGCGAGTTCCTCCATATCTGCTGGCGTCGCTCGTGGATCTTCGTCCGTAGTGATCAGCAACGTTGGAACGGTAATCTGTTGCGCTTTACCACGCAAATCATGGTAGAGGACAAGCGGGGTGACTGAATATTTACAGACCTTGATAAAGTGGGGAATCTCGCGATAAACACGCATCAGTTGATCATAGCTGAGGCGTTGGTCTTTGCCCGAAAGGTACTTGACGACCTTCAGTAGCCAGGAGCGATCAGTCAGCAACACCCCGTCAATGGGCAGATGCAGTAAGGCCCAGTTGAGCGTATTGGTCAGGAAGACGGGAGGCACTTTATGATCCATTCCCAGGTTGACGATTACCAGTGAATTGCAGCGCTCAGGATAGGCCAGTGCAAACTCCGACGCAACAATGCCCCCTTCGCCGCGTCCAACAATATGCACCCGTTGTAGGCCGAGATGGTCGAGAAGTTGTCGCACTTCTTCGACGCGTTCAGCAATCGAGACTGGGTGATCAATTGCTTCTGGACGGCGGTAAATCAGTACGCGATGGTCGCGGCTGAAGTCGCGTAACTGCCGCGCATAGACCACCTCGACATGGGCGAGGATCGGGATGTAGAGAATTGCCTCACCCTGGCCCTGGTCATAAACCGCCGTCTCCCAGTCGGCGACGCGCGTCGGTTGTAACCCAGTACGTAACAGTTCCTGATCAGCGTCCCACTGCTCATCACTGACCAGCGGCCCACTGGTTGCCCGGGGGAGATCGTGTGATCCGTCGTCATTTGCGCCGTTACCAAGGAGGCGGTTCGCCGCCACTGCCCCACCAACGATTGCCCCACCGCCTAGCACCCACCAGCGCCGCTTCATGCTGTCACTACCTCCATCGTCGCCTGTCGAGGAGTGCCTGCCGTAACTGCGGCAAAGAATTCTTGCAGCAGGCGGGTCACGACATCCGCCCAGGTGTAGGTGATGAAGCGCCCACCATCGCGCAGCACTTTCAGCCCATAGCAGTTTGGCAGTTGTTCCAGAAGTTCTTGCATCTCCGAAACTGGGGCCAATGGGTCATCATCGCGATTGATCAGTAATGTTGGCACGGTCAGGGTTTGTGCCCAGTCGCGCATTTCGTGGTGATGGGTGACTGGCAGCACTGAATATTTATGAACGCGCATTTGCTCAGGAATATGGTCGACCATGTGACCAATCAGGTGGGCCGGGAGCCGCCCGCCGCCCGTCGTGGCCTTGATAATCATGGCGCGGATCACTGCGTTTGGCACCAGCCCTTCGATCGGTAGGCGTTCAGTCAGCGGATTAATGATCCCTTCATTCAGCCAGTATGGTGGCACCCGATAGCGCGGGCCGAGGCAGAGCGAGGTGAGCGAGAGGCAACGATCTGGGTGCATCCGTCCAAAGTTGAACGTTGGTACTCCGGCATCGCCCAGGCCAACAATATGGGCACGGGGAATCTGTAGGTGGTCAAGCAGTTTGCGGATTTCGTCAACCCGTGCTTCGACATAGACTGGGGCGTCCAGGCTTTCGGTGCGCTCATAGAGCAATACCCGATTGGTTGCAGCGAAGGCGCGAAGCTGTTTGGCATAGACCACTTCCAGCCCCCGAATAATCGGTACAAAGACGATCGCTTCGCCCTGGCCCTGATCAAAGATCTTTGTTGACCAGCCTTCAATCGTCGCTGGTTGATAGTGCTCCTGGATGAATTGCTCATCTGCCAGGAACTCATCATCACTGACGAGATCGGCGAGGAGCGGCAATGGCTGCGCTGCCTTGCTCTTGCGCTGCCGTCGAAAATAGATTGCCCCAGCCGCCATGCCGATCGCGCTAACCGCGGCGATCCAGCGGGTACGGTGGGATTGTTGTTGAATCTCTTCGCGCATTCGTTCTTGTATCCTCTGCTGTAGTACGACGTATGGGTATGACTCAGGCGTATTACCAGTCTTAATCAGGATCGCAGGCGAGCCGTAACCCGATGGAACCTGTCTTCACAAAGTTGCCGTGTCGCCGCGCCGTTCGGGCCACATCGCCCGGACGATTCCAGGCCCCCCCCCGACAGACCCAATCTTCGGCGCTCCAGTCGTATTCGTCACCGTAAGGATAGCCAGGGTAGAGGGCAAACTGGTCGGCAACCCATTCCTCGGCATTGCCACCCATATCGAGCGCTCCATACGGGGAGGCTCCATCGGGATAGATCCCCACTGGTGTGGTCGCCAGCACTTTGTCGAAGTTATCCCCGATCAAGCCATTATCGACAACAAACGCCCCGACGCGCATGACGAGCTTATAGAGCGGGCGCGCCCGTTTGTAGAGCGTGGCGAAGGTGTGTCCCTCTAACGTATTGCAACGGTCGGGATCAAAATCGTTCCCCCACGGATAAGTGCGTCCATCAGTGCCACGCGCTGCTTTTTCCCATTCGGCCTCGGTGGGCAAGCGAAATGGTCGCCCCGTTCGCTCCTTCAACCAGGCACAATACGCTTCGGCATCGGCGTGGCTGATCCGGGCCACAGGATGATTCGCTTTACCAACCGGGTAGTCAGGGCCGTCCCATGAGTCGGGGATACCATGACCAGTGGCCCGGATGAATTCGGCATACTCCTGATTTGTGACCGGGTATTTGCCAATCAGGAACTCGCCAACGTCAACGTGATGCTGGGGTGCCTCCTTTGCCAGGAAGCGCGGGATAACGTGCGCGTGGGCGTATTCGGCAATGATTGCGGGGGCATCTGCTTCCGGCGTCCCCATGCGGAATGCGCCAGCAGGCACCCGCACCATCGCTGGATCAGTCGTCTGAATGCGGGGGTCGCCCAGTTGCCCCAGGGCTTCTCCGGCAGCGCGGCGTTGGGGCAGTGGGTAGTCAAACGGGTCGCTCAGTACTTGTACTAACGCCTGCGTATAGTGCGCGTCTTCCCCGCGTGAACGTACTTTGGCGACGGCATCATTTTTCTCCGCATTGCCGGGATGGAGGAGCGCAGTCCAGATCGCTGGATCGAGCGCGTCGCTCTTCCCTGCGGGGAGAAAGACCTGGGTAGTTGCACGGCGGCGCTGAGCCGCGATTGCTGCCCCGGATGCCCCCAGACCTAACAGTCCCAGGCCCAGGAAATACCAGCGCCGACGTTGCTTATCGCCCGATTGTTTGTCCTGCTCAATCATGATTGCTCCCATAGTGTGAGACTGACATCCGTTAGGCGGGGCTTAGTTCAAGATCGTTGATCAACGGCCCGTAACCGCTGCGAGAGCACGGCTAGCATCTTCAGCGCGATTTCGGGGTCGCTGCGGAGGATGCGATGGAGATCGGTGCGGCTGAGAATCAGGCATAACACTTCGGATGTGGCAAAGACTGATGCTGAGCGCGGATACCCATCTAATAGCGCCATCTCGCCAAAGAATTCGCCCGGGCCAAGTGTCGCTAGCTCAGTACCAGTGTCGTTACCATTCGCTCCTTTAGTCACGACCGCAGTACCATTGATCAAGAGATACAGCCCATCATTTTCGGGTACGGGAAGATCGCCTTCCTCAATAATTTCTGCGCCATCAGGATATTGACAGGCCCGCGTTACTGCCGCTAATGTGTGCAGGCGATCGTCGCTGAGACTGGCAAAGAGGGGCATCCCGCGGAGGAGGGCAACCCGATCAATCTGCCCTTCGGTATCGATCTGTCCTAATGGAATCCCGCTCATCATCACTCCCTTTCGGCAACGTTGTTCTAACAGTAGAACGTAGGTGGCGCTGGTTCTATCACATATCGCGATCCAGAATTGCTACGGCGCGTGTCCAGCCAGCACTGGCATGGGCGATCTTGGCCGGAAAGCAAGCAACCTTGTAGCCAGTAGGTGCTGGTAATGCGCCAAGATTCGCGAGTTTCTCGATCTGGCAATATTCACGCTCACGCCCAACGAAATGGGCGGGCCAGAGATAGTCCAGGTTGCCTGTTTGGACGAAATCACGCCCCATGAACTGTGGCGGACGATCAATACTCCAGGCGTCGGTCCCGATGACCTTGACACCCTGATCGAGCAACCAGTGTGTACTGGCGGCATTCAGGCCAGAATAGCGTTCCAGGTATTGCGGTTGCCCCCACAGCGTATCAGCCCCTGTCCAGAGCAGCACAATGTCGAATGGTTGCAGGTGATAGTCAATCGCCTGGAGGGCGCGTTGCAAATCGGCAACGGCAATGGTGGCCCCAACAGGTTTATGCCGAAAATCTAAGCGAACACCTGGCCGGAAGAACCAGTCTAGCGGCATCTCCTCGATGGTCCGTGCTGGTTGTCCGGCCACCGTGGGGCCATAGTGACGCGGGGCATCGACATGGGTGCCATGGTGCGTATCTGTACGAATCGACTCCCAGGCTAATGCCTCGCCATTGGGGAAGTCTTTCTGATGAACACGGCGTCCGCTGATGAACCCCGCAGCAACGTTGCGCAACGTGCGACCCCAGGAGCGTTTATCCTGAGCTGGTGCGAGCGCCATCCGCGACGCGCCCCAGGCGTGGTCGTGATACGTGATCTTTGGCGGCAACGGTTCGCTGCCGTTCTCCATCAGTGTTACGCTCAGATCAACAATTTGGGTCATAGCTGAGTGGCCCCTCATCAGTCGTCTAGTCTGGATGCTGCCGTTGTTAGCGTACGTCTTTACGTTTCACCAGCAGTGTCGCCAGAATCAGCAGGATGACGACATAACTGATTAAGACAATCCAGTGCAACGGTTGGCTGCTGGTGAAGACTTCCTTATATACATTTTCCGGCATCTTGTGCTGCTCAACGAGGGTGTCCAGTCGCGCACTGAGTCCAGTGGTGATCGCCATATTTTCAAAGGCCCAGCGGCTGATGGCAAGATTTGAGATTAACCCCCCAGCCTTCGGCATTGCGGAGACAGGAATCATCGCCCCGGCCAGGGACATTTGCGGCAGAATGACCATTGGAACTAGCCCCGTTGCCTTGTCCTCATTATTGACCAGTGCCGAGATCATCAGGCCCATCGCCATCCCACCGAGATTTGCCAGCGAGAGGGTCAGATACAGCTTCGGTACCATCCACGCTCCCTGATCAGAGGGCATGGCGACGCGGCCAGCAATGACCAGCAGGAAGATCGCCGCCTGGAAGAAACTCAGTAGGCCGAGTACCGAAACTTTTGAGGCGACATACGGGAGGATCTTCAGATTGACCAGCCGTTCACGAATATAGATCGCGTTCTCCTTCGTGATCTCCCGGGCTGAGTTCATCGCCCCCAGGAAGATCGAGGCAACAGTTGTGATGAACATCAAGAAAACTGCCTTTTGCGGGTCGGAGTCAAAGAGATCGCGCTTAAACATCCCCGTCAGGGCAAAGGCGATCACGGGCGGTTGCAGGAAGAAGATCGCGAGCAGGGCACGATCACGGCGGAGAATCGCCAGGTAGCGACCAACTAGGACGAAATACTGGCGTAGGGCAGAAGGTGTTGGCTTCTTGACTGTTTGGGTCACTGGCCCCTGGTTGGCGCCCTGCACAGCCAGATTCTGATTCAACTGTTCAACGATATTGCGTTGATACAGGGTGGTTTGGACGAAGTGCTGTGCCCACTCGGCGGGGCTACCTTCGGTTTCTAACCGCCGATAGATCCCAGTGAAATCGTCCACCCCAAAGTATTCGAGCGCTTCCTTTGGGGTGCCATAAAAGGCGAGGTAGCCGCCCCGGGCGAGGAAGATCACCTTGTCGCAGGTGTTGATATTTTTCGTTGCGTGGGTGATCACGATCACCGTGCGGCCCTGCCGCGAGAGATCGCGGAAGAGGTACATCATCGTTTCTTCCAGGCCTGGGTCAAGGCCAGAAGTTGGTTCATCCAAGAAGAACAGGCCCGGTTGGTTCAGAAGTTCCACCCCAATCGACACCCGCTTGCGCTGCCCCCCAGACAGTTCACTGACTTGCGTATCCCGGCGTTCGGTCAGTTGCAATTGTTGCATCGCCGCTTCAACTAGCTGCGAGCGCTCCTGTTCAGTCGTATCTGGTGGGAGGCGCAAGCGAGCGGCATAGTGCAGCACCTGTTGTACGGTGAGTTGCTTATGGATGATGTCATCCTGTGGCACATAGCCGAGCGAGGTGCGAAAGAGGTCGAAGTGCTGGTAATAGTCGATACCGTTGTAGAAGACACGCCCTTCAGTCGCTGGCGTGAAGCCAGTGAGGGCGCTCAACAATGTTGACTTGCCAGCTCCAGAACCACCAACGACCGCGACGAATTCACCTGGCTGAATTGAGAGCGAGATGTCATTGAGAATCGTGATCTGCTTTTTCTTGCCGACAATGCGTGTCAGATGATAGGCATCGAGCTTGACGCCAGCGGGGCGGGCAAACTGCACAACATCCATATCCTCAAAGCGGTATGGATTGCGGCCTACCCAAAATTCGTCGCCATTGCGTAGGGGGTATGGCGTGTTGGGTGGAATGCGTACCTGATTGACGTAGACACCATTCGACGATTCCAGATCGGTGATTGTCGCCTGATTCGGGCTGGCCTGATCGATCCGGGCGTGGAAACGAGATACTTGCGGATCAGCGATGACCACATCACAGGTCTGGTGTCTCCCAAGCAGTAAGGTGGTTTTCCCTAGTGGGAAACTGACTGCCTGACGCTCGTTGGTGCTACCTACAGCGGGGCGTGGTGGCGCTGGTGGTGCCGCCTGGATTGGTGCAGCGGCCTGCGCTGGCGTGGCATGGGCGTGTTGCATCTGCATCCGATCAGCGGCAACACGCACGAGCATGGTGCGTAACTGCGGGCGTTCTTTAAGTAAATAGTCGAATGCCTCTTTGGGAATGACCCAGAAGCGGCCCGGCATAGTGACCGTTACGGTAGCCGTGCGTCGTCCATCACCCAGGAGGGCAATTTCACCGAAGAAGGCCCCTGGCCCTAAATAATCGTAGATATAGCGTCCGTGATCAGGAGCAATTTGTACCTGCCCGCTCTCGATCAGATACATCTCCGCTGCTGGGTCGCCCTGCCGACAGACGACTGTCCCGGCTACAACATCTACCGGGCGAAGCCAACCAGCAATCGTCCGCAGGTCAGCCTCTGGCAAGCCTTGAAATAGTTGATTTCTGGCGAGGGCGATCACTAAGGAGTCCTGGGAGACCTGGTTACTTGGATGACCGCTGATCATGGTTTCCCCTTGTTATTCCTCGCGTACTATCTCAGGCAACTACACTGTGTTCTTAGCCAACCGTGCATAACACAAGTAGGTGAACTGTTGAAGGCGATGATAGTAGTGCTTTTGCGATATTATACGTTATTCACCACCCACTTTCTCTCTACGTACAGCAGCCGATCTTGTTTCGTGTTCCAAGCGCGAGCATGAATAGATTTTACTCGCTGATCCAATCAGACCTCCCGGCTCCTGCGCCGCCTCACCCTTGGTGCCGCCCGGAATTCCTGTGGGTGTTTTCCCGACAGCTGATGCATCGAAGCAACCCTAGTAGATAGGAATAGACTACCCTGGGGGCCGGTGTGAGCAATGAATAGGCACAGTATAGTTCTTATAAGGGGAGGCTGATCGCTCGTACTACCACTGGTGCGAAGGTGCGCTAGTTGGCGCAACGGCTGATGGATCGCACAACAGGATAACGTTTTCGTTGGTGTATTGAGAAAGTAAAAACGGTGTATCACCTCAATATTCTTATCCATATCCTGAGTGCGATTATCTGGGTTGGCGGTATCTTCTTTCTTGCTCTGGTTGTTGTGCCAGTTGCCAGACGGTTGCCCGCAACGGAGCGGGCGGCAATGGTCACTGCCGTAGCCTCGCAATTCCGACCGCTGGGTTGGATCTGTTTGGTATTGTTGGTGATTACAGGGGTCTTCAATCTCGCTTTTCGTGGGATTACCTGGAATAGCTTCTGGTCTGGGGCGATCTTGGAGACGCTCGCGGGGCAGCTGATTGTCGCAAAGCTGATCCTGATCGCCGTGATGGTGGTGGTCAGTGCGATCCATGACTTTATTGTTGGCCCAGCCAGTACCCGCGCTCACGCTGCTGCTGGCGCACAACCAACGGCGGCGATGCAGGCGGAGATCAACGCGCTGCGGCGGCGGGCGGCATGGTTGGCGCGGGTGACGGGATTGCTGGCCCTGATGATTGTGATCCTGGCCGTCGCAGTGGTTCGGGGCTTACCCTGGTAAAGCCTATGCCACTGCGGCAATTGCGGCGGCACATTGCGAAGGAGCAGGCGATGGCAGATTTTCTTGTGAGCGAGGGATTAGTCAAGGCGGCGTTACGGGAAGTGATCGATCCAGAGCTTGGGGTCAACATCGTTGATCTGGGATTAATTTATGGCGTTGCAGTTGCAGACGACACCGTGACTGTCACCCTGACCCTGACAACGCCAGGATGCCCCCTTCACGCCAGTATCCGCGATGCTGTCGAGCGGGCGGTATTGATGTATTTTCCCAACATTCAACAGGTTGATGTTGACCTTGTTTGGGAACCGCGCTGGCAACCAGAGATGATCACCCCAGAGGGTCGTGCCGAGCTTGGCTGGCGTTGAGGCATTGGTACTCGATCCAGATCGTTGAGTACAGGAAGGGAGGAGCCGGCAGATGTCGACCGATAAAGAGACACAGGCAACTGCAACTCCGATACTGGCACATTGGAAGATGCGTGAGGTCTTGAAGCGCTACCCGCAACTGCTGGAGACGCTGGTGGAGATCGACCCCAAATTCGCCGCCTTGCGGAATCCGGTGATGCGCCGTGTGCAGGGGCAATTAGTTACCGTGGCGCAGGCGGCGCGCGTGGCGGGCCTGGAACCAGCCACGCTGGTGACGATGCTCAATCATGCTGTTGGCGTGGTTGATACGAATCCAGCAGAACCTGCCCCTGAACCGACTCCACCGCCAACGGCAAGCACCTGGCCTGATGATGCTCCGATTGCGGTAGAACTTGATGTACGCCCATATCAGGCGCGAGGTGAAGAGCCGTTTAGTGCGATTATGGCCGCAGTAGCGCAAGTGCCAGTCGGGCAGGTGCTACGGTTGCTCAATACCTTTGAGCCATTACCACTCTACGAAGTGTTGGCAAAACGGGGCTTTATCGCCCGGTCTACCCAGCGTGGTGCTGATGATTGGGAGATCCTTTTCCTCAACAGCGGTCAACCGGGATCAGTGCCAGACCCAGTGAATACTTCAACGGTAACTCCGCCAGCAGAACGCACAGACGAACCGCTTGACTGGCAGGCGGCTACAGCGTCGGTAACGATTGATGTGAGCGAATTGGTGCCGCCAGAACCACTGGTGAAAATTATGGAAGCGCTGGTCGCGTTACCGCCTGGAGAAAGTCTCCTGGTTCACCACGTTCGGCGCCCGATGCATCTCTACCCACGCCTGGACGAACTTGGGTATCGTCACGAAACGCGGGAGATTAGCGCGGGGCAGATCGAAGTATTGATTCATAAGCCAATTGGTGCTGGGGAAGCGTCAGCATGAGCGCGGGAATTAGCTCCGCCAATGCGCCAGAACTGGATCTACCAGCACGCTTCATGGTCTGTGGGATGGCCTGTTTAGGGATCCTGGCGCTCGCTGCCCCCTGGACGATGCCCTTGCTGCTGAAGGGCTTTGCCACGCCGCAATTACTGGCCCTGGTACACGCAAACACTGTGGGGGTCATTGGCGCGGTAATTATCGGGGCCAGTTATCAACTGGTGCCGGTGGTGATTGAAACGCCGTTGGTACAGCCGCAATTGGGGCGACTCTCCTTTTGGGTCTATTTGCTGGGGCTACTCTGCTTTGTCACGGGGTTAGCGACTGGCTGGCTCGTGGTGCTGGCCGCAGGTGGCACCTTCCTGGGGATCGCCTTTGCGCTGTACATCAGCGTGGTGGCGCTCACACTCCGCCGTGCTGCGCGTTTAGATGTTGTCGCGTGGCATATTGTGGTGGCATTGGGCAACCTGAGTTTGGCTGTCTGCCTCGGGGTGCTGTTGGCCTACAACAAGCTCACTGGTTTTCTTGGTGACTTGACCCTGGCCTTGCTGGGCTCCCACGCCACCTTTATGCTCGCTGGTTGGGTAGTCGTGTTACTTGCCGGGGTTGCCTATCGGTTGGTGGGGATGTTCACCCTGGCGGAAGATGCCTTATCGCATCCTGTGGCCTGGGCGGGGCTGGCCTGCTCAGGCCTGGCTCCCTGGCTCCTGAGCAGCTATTGGCTGAAGCTTGGGCCACGGCTGGTCGGTATTGTTGGCGCAATCATGCTATGCGGCGGCCTGCTCCTCTTTGCCGGGCAACTGCTCTGGCTCTATCGTCATCGACGGCGGCGCAACATTGATGTTCATATTCCCTTTGCCCTCACTGCAGCTGGCTGCGGGGTGGTCAGTGCTAGCCTCTTTGTTGTGAGTATGGTGCGCGGTCTTGGCCCGAACGAGATTGTGTGGAATATCGTGGTCTGGTTAGCGATCGCTGGATTAGCGGAAACAGCGATTCAGGGCTTCTTCTATAAGATCGCGACGTTTCTAACCTGGTTGCACCGCTATGCACCAGTGGCTGGTCGCCAACCTGTGCCACGTCTGGAAGAACTGTATCAGCCCCGGCTGGCTATCGCCGGGTGGTTGTTGTGGACGATAGGGGTCTTGCTGATGGTTCCAGCGATAGTGACGAGCAGCCCGATCCTCAGCCAGATCGCTGGCGTCATCCAGGCGCTTGGCCTCGGCTGTTTCTTATGGAATACCGCAACGATCGGTAGTCATTGGCGCGTTCCGAACAAGGCACGGTTTGAAAACCCAGGTGCGGAATCTACCGCGCCTCATCGCCGCTGATGAGCGGTTATCGTTCTCGACGCAATGCTGCGTGAGAACAAGGAGTAGTCAGGATGTCATCCTCGGATCACGGTATGGCCACGGAAACCGTAACGCTCGATGTGCGAACGTTACCACCGCGTCAGCGGCACGAACAGATCTTCGCTACCTTTCTCGACCTTGCCCCTGGTGAAGCGATCCGGCTGGTTAATGATCACGACCCTAAACCACTGCATTATCAGTTCCAGGCGGAACATCCTGGTGAAGTTGGCTGGGAGTACCTGGAATCTGGGCCAGAAGTCTGGCAGGTTCGGATCAGCCGTCTGGCTCCTGGCGCAGCCTCAGCGGCATCAACCGAACCATATTCCGATAAGAAAAAGTTGCCCGTAGCGGCGAGCGAAGCCAACCCAACCATTCCCAAATTCAGCCTAACCACGCTGGGCGCTGAGCAACGAGCCGAGGCGCAGGCGGACCGCAATGGTCGCAGCGTGCGCACCATTATCAATGTGCCAGACCTGCGGGTGATCCAGATCGTGATGCAACAGGGCGCACGACTGGCGGAACACCTTGCCCCTGGCCAGATCACGATTCATGCCGTGGTCGGCAAACTTCAGGTAGGCGCACAGGGCGCAACTGTGGAGCTTGCCCCAGGCGAACTGGTCTCGTTTGAGCGGGCAGTACCCCACGATGTGGAAGCGCTGGAAGATAGCGCCTTCCTGCTGACCATCGCCGCTGGGCCAAAAGGCGAATTCAAGCCTGGAAGCTAACGGTTATTGCTGCACGGTGGTTGGCCCCTAGCTAGAGAATAGGCTACTAAGAGCGTGGTTCAAGCCACCCTCTTAATTATTGATCCAGCTTATCGCGGAACTTTTTCGGGCGCCCTAGCAGAAAGATCAAGGATCAATATGCTGATCCTGGCCTTTGCTATAGCAGCAGTACCCCTCAGCAATTTTACAAGCGGAACAATTGCGGTATCCTGTCGGAACTGACCTGAGAGCGATCAATGATGATAATCTGCGCTTTAAGGAGATGAGCCATGCCGATTCGCATTGTAACTGGGGGGATTGCCCAGGAAACGAATACGTTCCAGTGGGAACCAACTGCCCTGACTGACTTCTCAAAAGGATCGAGCGGGGTGGAGCGCGGCGAGGGTATGCTGCGCCTGCGGGGAACGGGCACGATCTATGGCGGTATCATCGCTGAGGCGGAGGCCCAAGGGGTTGAGTTAATTCCGACTCTCTACGCGCACGCTGTGCCAGGTGGGCGTGTCTCACGCGAGGCCTACGAGGCGTTTTGTGCGGAAATATTGGACGGGATCCGACAGGCGTTACCAGTCGATGGCGTGCTGTTGGGCTTGCACGGCGCGATGGCGTTGGAGCATGGGCCGGATGGTGAGGGGCCATTGATCACGCAGGTTCGTGAGTTAGTTGGCCCCGACATTCCAATCATCGCGCCACTTGATCTGCACACCAACCTTTCTGACGAGATGATCGAGGAAGCGAACGCCTTCGTTGGCTATAAGGAATATCCGCACATTGACACGCCGGAGACCGGGGCACAGGCGCTGCGAATCCTCTTGGCAACTATTCGGGGCGAGGTGACGCCGACAATGGCGTACACCCGTTTGCCACTGATCGCCCCGAATCAGTCGATGGTCACAACCTGGCAGTCGCCCTTGAAGGACGCAATTGACCGGGCGCGGGAGATGGAGAAGGAGCCAGGCGTGCTGGCGGCAACGGTGTTGGGTGGTTTTCCGTTCGCCGATGTGCCGTTCGCGGGTGTCGCAACAATTGTCGTTACTGATAATGATCAAGCGCGGGCGCAAGCATTGGCTGATGAATTGGCGACGATCTGCTGGGAGCGGCGCGAACGCTTCACGATCCATCCAACGCCGATTGCCGACGCGATTGCGGAGGCGATGGCTGGAGAGGAAGGAAGCGTCTACGTGCTGGCCGATATCTCCGACTCTGGCGCGAGTGGGACAGCGGGGGATGGCACGGCAGTGTTGCGGGGACTGCTGGCTGCGAAGGCTCGTTCGGCGGCGGTCGCCCAGATCATGGATCGCGAGGCAGTGGCTGCCTGCGTCGCCGCAGGGGTTGGCGCGACAGTGACACTCAGTGTCGGTGGTAAGCACGATGGCTTGCACGGTGAGCCGGTGGAGATTATGGGGATGGTGCGTCTGATCCACGAAGGGTCATTTGCGTATGGCGGCGTGATGGGTCGGGGCACCCGCGCCAGTCGTGGCAAGACCGTCGTGGTGGAGATCGATGGGCCAGGTGGCATAGAGGTACAACTGACGGAACTGCGTGGGCACCCGAATGACCTGAACTTCTTTCGGGCGTTTGGGATCGAGCCAACCGAACGGCGCATCCTCGTACTGAAAAGCGCCGCTCATTTTCGTGCCGCGTTTGAGCCAATCGCGACCAAAGTGATCGAGATTGATGCTCCAGGGATCAGTAGCCCGAACCTCCACGGCTTCCCCTATCGCGATCTGCGCCGCCCGATCTATCCGCTCGACCCGGAGACAACCTGGACACCGCAGAACTGAGGCGCACGATGCACTAATGCAGGTCGTGTAGCAAGGAGATGTCATGACAGGACTGAATATTGTCATTCCCGACGATGCCCCGCCCGCCTACGGTTCCGCCGATCAGGCCGACCTGCAACGTCTGGCCGATCTTGGCACTGTTACGGTCTATACCACCCGGCCTGCTGACCGTGCTGAATTTTTCCAGCGCCTGGCCCCTGCCGAGATTGTCATCAACGTGCGATCCTATTCAATCTTTGACGACGAAGCCCTGGCGCAGGCTCCACAGTTGCGCCTGCTGTCGATTCTTGGCACAGGGACGGATAATGTTGATCTGGATGCAGCGACCAAGCGTGGGATCGTCGTGACCAATACCCCTGGCGTTGGGGCACCGTCGGTGGCGGAACTGGCGCTCGGCCTGATCCTGGCGACCACCCGTGCGATTCCGCTCAGCGACCGCCGCTTGCGGGACGGTGCCTGGCAGCACGTTGAAGGGCCAGAACTGGTTGGCAAAACGCTGGGGATCGTTGGTTTGGGCGCGATTGGGCAGCATCTCGCTCGGATCGGGCAGGGGTTAGGGATGCGAGTGATTGGTTGGAGTTTTCGGACTGATCCCGCCCGCGCCGAAGCGCTGGGCGTTGAATTGGTTGAGCGCGATGCACTCTTCCAGCAGGCCGATCTCGTCTCATTGCACCTGCGAAATACCCCAGAGGCGCGCAATTTCGTTGGGGCCCGCGAACTGGCGCTGATGAAGCCGACCGCGTTCCTGATTAATACTGCGCGGGGCGCGCTGGTAGATCAGGAGGCACTTGCGAATGCCCTGCGTACCAACCAGATCGCGGGCGCGGGGCTTGATGTCTACCCTGAAGAACCACTGCTGCTAGAGAAGAACCCCTACCGCGACCTGGAGAACGTGGTGCTGATGCCACACGCCGGAGCGATCACGGCGGAAGCCAACGCGCGGTCACGAGCGATGCCCGTAGATAATATCCTCGCCTTCCTGGCAGGGCACCCTGAGCATGTGGTGAATCCTGCTGTGCTGGAACAGCGAAACAATCACTGATGAAGATCTGGTTGTACTTGCCTTGATGTCAACCTTGTTGCTGGGGCAAGCGCAAAACTATCCCAAAACTACACCGCAATGATGCAGAATGGTCATAGTAGCTGCACTAGACATACTGTTTTTGGCGTGATGCTGCGGTTTCCTGCTGGTGACCCGGGTGGGACTCGAACCCACAACCCACTGATTAAAAGTCAGTTGCTCTGCCGATTGAGCTACCGAGTCGGGTACTGTGGCTACGGCATTGGTTATGCCGCAGCAGGCGGTAGTATAGCAAACTCTGTCGTTTGCGACGATATGTGCGGGTAAATGCTGGGCGGGTACGTTACACAGTAGAGCAATTGACTATGCCGCAGTGTCCGGCTGATAGCTGAACTAACCGCTCGTCGACTGCACGATAGATCGACAGTAGGCGCGAATAGTTATTGGCCCGCCCCGGACGTGATATTGCTGGCATACAGCAAAGCGGGGGCAATGCATTGCCCCCGCTCGTGATCAAATTATTAGGTGTTGAGAGTCGTGGTTAATCTTGCCGAATGGCGGAAATATTGATCGTGAGTTTGACCCGATTGCTAACGACAACGCCGCCAGTTTCCAAGGCGGGGTTCCAGTTGATCCCGTAATCTAGGCGGTCGATGGCGGTGGTGGCGGTGAAGCCAGCCCGTTGCTTGCCATAGGCATCCTGGCCCTGGCCCTCAAATTCGACATCAAGCACGATTGGCTTGGTCACGCCACGGATCGTTAGGTCACCGTACATTTTGGCTTTTTCGTCGTCCTCTAGCGCAATGCGGGTAGAGCGGAAGGTGGCGGTTGGATACTGCTCCGCCAGGAAGAAGTCGTTGGTGCGTAGATGTTCGTCGCGTTGATCATTACCAGTGTCAATGCTGCTGACCTCAATCGTCGCCACGGCTGCGGTATTTTGCGGGTGCTGTGGATCGAACGTGACGGTTCCCTCAAACTTCGTGAAGCGTCCTTTTGCTGTGGCAACCATCATATGCTTGACACTGAACTCAATGGCTGAGTGAACGGGGTCGATCACCCAGGTGTGGGTGCCAGTCTGTGGCTGTGCGGTCGTTGACATTGGTACCTCCTGTTATTGCTGTGCCCAGACCGATCCATTATCAGTCTGGTAATCTTCTGGAAGTTACTATACTTTAGTTAGTTGTGATTGTCAAATCTGCGCTTCAGTGTTGGCAAAAGCTAGGCGGTTACAAGTTGTCTGGCCCTTTGCTTGATTCCTGAGCTTCCGCGCTGGTTCCTGGCTATTGTGTTGTGGGTAAGAGTTTGTCCAATGCGGTCAGCAATCGGTCAATATCACTGCTGTCGTTGTAGGCGTGGAACGACACGCGGATTCGCCCATCACCGCCCCAGACCAGGACATTTTCAGCGGCAAGGCGGCTCACGAGGGTGGCTGGATCCGGCCAGGCGAAGCAGATGTTGGCGGCGCGGTCTGCGGGGGCCTGTGGGGTCAGGAGGGTTAGCCCACGCGCGGCTAATGCAGGCCAGAGGATACTCCCAAGGGCGAGAACATGTTGTTCGATCCGGGCGATATCGAGATCTTCCAGTGTGGCGAGGGCGTTGTTGAGTAGGGCCAGGGCCATGAACGGCGGATTACCAGCTTCGTAGCGGGCGGCGGTTGGGGCCAGGGTGTGGGCAGTGGGGTTGGCGACGGAGTGCCCTGGGGCAACGCTGTGCCAACCAACGGTTTGGGGTGGCAGATCGCCGAGTCGCTGAGGATTGCGATAGAAGATCGCTGCGCCATGGGTAGCGAGCAGAAATTTGTAGCAACTTGACACCAGAATGTCGGCATACTCGGCCTGCACTGGCACGACGCCAGCCGCGTGGGTGGCGTCGATACTGAGCAGTGCGTCGTGTTGGTCAGCAATTGCGCGCAGTGCTGCGAGGTCGTAACGGCGCCCTGTCAGGTAGCTGACCTGGCTGGTAGTGATCACTCGGGTACGACTATCGACGGCAGCCGCGAGTTTGTCCAGGGTGGCAGGGCCGGGATCCTGCCGGACGATCCGTACCTCCACACCCTGGTCGGCGAACCGCGTCCAGTGATAGAGGCTGGAGGGGAATTCGATATCCTCCACGACGACATTATCGCCAGTTTGCCAGCATAGGCCGTTGACCAACTGCCCCAGTCCTTCACTGGCGGAGTTGAGGAAGGCGATCTCGGCTGCGGCCACGCCAAGCAGTTTGCCCGCGCGCTCACGTGTTTGCTGTAACTGGGCCATAATCTCTACTTCGCGCCCATGAAAACCGTTACTTTTGAGGGCGAAGAAGTCGTTGATCGCTGCCAGGTGGCTGTGCAGCATCGGCGCCTCACCCCCAATAGCGAGGTGGGCGACCTCTGGCACGCGCATGAACTGGTCCTTGGGGATCAGCGGGGCAATCTGGTGAAGGTCGCTCATACTGGTTGCTCCTTCCTCTAGTGATAAATGGTATGCGGCATTGCTCGCGCATCTTACCGCATTGCGTCTTTCCCTGATTCGTCGTGTATTATCTGCTGAGATTGTGCAATAACAGCTGAAAGGATGGCGATAGCAGTGTCGGAGCAAGCAGCAGCGGCGATCACGCAGGTTGAGGCAGCGTTCTACCGCGCTTTGCGGCAGCTGCATACTGATCCAGCTGCGCTGCCTACCTTGCTGGCGCTCTGGTCACAGCAGCCAGATGTGAGTACGATGAATGCGCGTGGTGGGGTTGAGCAGGGTTGGGCTGCTGTGCGCGAGCGTTGGACCTGGTGGGCGGCCCAGGGGATTCCAATGGAGGCGGAGCCAGTGGAAACGCTTTCGGCGATTGTGGCGGGCGACCTTGGTTGTACTACCGCGCTGGAACACCACAGCGATCGCACGTTGCGCGTCACACATCTCTATCGGCGAGAAGCGGGGGAGTGGCGGCTGGGG
>JBDHWF010000012.1:0-49217 GCA_039810045.1 Chloroflexia bacterium | reverse complement strand
TGGCGCGGAAGCTATACGGCGCTTTCTCGCTCACTGGGCGGTCGGCATTGAGTCTACGGCCTGCATCAATATCGACTGAGGTACTATCGACGATCGCCGGCCGCATTTGTGACGCCACAAATCGCTGCCAGATCAGTTTATAGAGCCGATATTGCTGTGGGGTCAGGTAGCTGCGAATCGCCTCTGGGTCCCGCGCGACACTCGAAGGGCGAATCGCTTCGTGCGCTTCCTGCGCGCCCTTCGCCTTGCGTGTGTAGACTGGGGGCTTGTCTGGTACGAACTGCCCGCCGAACTTCGCCGTGATCACAGTACGGGCTTCGTCCTGAGCGACTGCGGCGATATTGGTGGAGTCGGTACGCATATAGGTGATCAAGCCGACTGCCCCTTCGGGGCCAAGATCGATCCCCTCATATAGTTCTTGCGCTAGCTGCATCGTGCGGCGTACCCCATAACCGAGCTTCCGTGACGCCTCTTGCTGCAAGGTGCTGGTGATAAATGGCGCGGCGGGGCGGCGCTGTGTTTCGCGGGTACGCACATCGCGCACGATATAGTGCGCCCCTTGGAGATCAGCGACGATTGTGTTCGCCTCGGTCTCGTTATGAAGTTCGGCTTTCTTCCCGCCGATCTGGTTCAGTGTGGCCCGGAACTGATCTTCTTTGCGTGGCTCAGGCGTGTTCGCCCGTTTGGCGAGGTCAGCTTCGATGGTCCAGTATTCAACTGTCTCGAATGCCTCGATTTCGCGCTCACGCTCGACAATCAGGCGCAGCGCCGCCGTTTGGACGCGCCCAGCCGATAGCCCCCCCTTTACTTTGCGCCAGAGGAGCGGGCTAACTTTGTAGCCGACCAGTCGATCCAGTACCCGCCGTGCCTGCTGTGCATCAACCAGGCGCATATCAATGGGGCGGGGATTGGCGATGGCGGCGCGAACCGCCCCGGGCGTAATTTCGTGGAAGACCACGCGCTGTACCCGGTCGGGATCTGGGGTGGTGGCTTCGACGAGATGCCAGGCAATCGCTTCACCCTCGCGGTCGGGGTCAGTGGCGAGATAGATCTTCCCCGCAGCCTGCATTGACCCTTTCAGGTCTTTGACGATCTGCGACTTATCTTTCGCCACTAAATATTGCGGCGTGAAGTTGTGCTCAACGTCCACCCCGAGCTTGCTCTTGGGTAGGTCGCGTACATGGCCCATTGAGGCCGTAACGCGATAGCCCGGCCCCAGGTATTTCGCAATAGTCTTCGCCTTTGAGGGCGACTCAACGATCACCAGGCTACCGCCTTGCCGCATTGGGGCGCGGGTGGTGCTGGCGCTACCAGTCGCGCGCTTTGTGGTGGTCTTCCGCGTCGTTTTTGTTGTTGTAGACGTTGCGCTCGTCTTGCGGGTTGTCTTGGTGGCGGTCTTCGCCTTTGATCCTGTCGAGCGCGTCGTTGTTCGCTTTGGCGTAGTCGATTTGATCGGTCGTTCGGTCATTCGTGAATATCCTATGATTTCAGTCTCTGCACGAAACAATATCAGTGCAGATAAACAGCGAGTATAGTTTATCGTCAAGCATCTGGGCTAGCCCAGGGCTGTTACAGGTACGGTTTACACTCCTACTGCTGCATGACGAAGGAACGATAGCATTGGTTGCATTATTCCCACACTCATGACTGTAAAGCTGTACGTACTTTTCGTTATACAGGATCTGCGGCTTCTGAACAAGCCCTTGAGTACTCCTGGAGTGATATTTCTTGGCCTGGTAGGAGGCAAATCAGCTATCCCCAAAGGCTACTCACAACGTCGCCTGGATATTGCGGGCGTGCATGGCACGCAGATCGTGCGTATGCAGGTGTGTATGGAAGCTGATCCGCTTAAAAATCCCTTCGACGGTTGTTTCACCCAACACCATATGACTGACAACCGTGTCCAACTGCGTTGCTGGAATGGCGGCGAGTTGGGCCAGCGTTGATTGGTGGGTCTGTTTGAGCCTGATCAGCAGTTCTGGCAAGGTGGCTTGGGCTGTTCGGCGCACTCCAGCCTCATTAAACCGATTCATATCAAAGGCGGGGTCAGCGCCAAGGGACTGCCCTGCGATGGCTGCATTGAAGACCGTTTGCATCGTGATCTCGGTAGCAATCAGGTGCCCGATCAAATCGTGGGCTGTCCAGTGACCGCCATCGAGCCAGACAGGCATCATCGTTTCGGCGTCACTCAGTGTTGCGATCGCCTCAAGAAGATTGGCGTACATCGTTTCCAGGCGTGTTGTCAGGCGCGTTTTGCGTGCTTCGGCTGAGTCACTCATACGAGGGTTTCCTTGCAGACACCTAGCGGCTTTGGGCAGTACGATAGTCCTCGGCAATGGCGATTGACTCCTTCGTCCATACTGGAGCCATGGGGTGCGCCAGAATTTCCGGCGCAGTCAGCCAAAGGATCTCCGCGACTTCGCCAGGATCAGCGATAGTGGGCTTGCCTGTGGCATACGAACAGAGAAAGACAACATCTAAGCAGGGCGAGCCCCCCTCCAGGCTGAAGATTTTGTTCTCGATCAAGGTACAATCTGCGCCAACCGTGATGCCAGTTTCCTCTAAAATCTCGCGCTGTACGGTTGCCTCCAGTGGCCCGTTGCTGATCGTGTCATACTCTACTTTACCACCTGGAAAGGCGAGGGTTCCGGCGGCATGGGTTTCCTCTGGGCCACGGATAATCATCAAGTAGCGATCCTGGTGCAGCACCACGCCTTCAACGTTGACAATAAAGTATGGGCTATCAGCGGTGTTCATTCAGCAACCTGGAGTGCAGCGAGGCGATCTACTTCGCTGAGGAAATGATCGCGGGCTTGCTCGTCACCAGGGAAGAAGCAACCTGCGGCCTTACGATGGCCTCCACCGCCAAACTGCTCGGCAATCGCCGCAACGTTCACCGCTTCGGTCAGGGTGCGTAAACCAGCCCGCCAACCAGCTTCCTGACGATGGAGCAAGACCGTGACTCGGGCATTTTGCGTGCCAGTCATGAAGTTGATCACGCCGCCTGTTTCCCCTTCGGCTGCATCAATGCTTGCCAGCATCTCCGGCGTAATCTGGCTCCACAACACCTGCCCGCACCAGGCTGCCTGAGCCAGGACCAGTCCCCAGATTTTCACCGTGTTGAAGGGCCGCGAGCGGTAGAAGTTGTTGACGATCTGGCTGAGATCTGCCCCACACGCGAGCAGATCGGCAACCACTCGCACGACACGCGGGGAAGTACTGGTTGTTTGGAGGCTGAGCGTATCGCCGTAAATGCCAGCGAGCAGGCAGGTCGCTACTGTGGGGGTAATCGGCAAATCCCAGGCACGGGCCAACAGATAAACCATCTCCGCCGTTGCCGCAGCGCTACTATCAACGAAGTTTGGGTCACCACCAGCGGGATCAATCCCAAAGAGGCCGTTCGTCACATGATGATCGATCATTACCGTGGGGCCAGCGGCAAACCGATCCGCATTGTTCGTATAGAGTTTGCCCAATCGTCCAGTATCAGATGAGTCGAGCGCAAGGATCAGATCGGCCTCTGGGAGTGATCCAGCGTCGTAGCGTACGATGGAATCGGCCCCTGGCAAAAAAGCGGTGATCGGGGGGTATTGACCGTCGCTGGCGTAGACGGCGACTTCTTTGCCAAGCCCCCGGAGAAGATGGGCCATCCCCAGCGCACTACCAACGGCGTCAGGGTCGGCATTAATATGGAAGGGACTGATGATTCGCTGGCTGCGGGTAATCTGAGGCCAGAGCCGCGTGGCCGCCTCGCGGTACGATGACTCAACCTCCATCAACCCACTCACTCCTGCTCCTTTCGCGCCTCAGTGTTCGCGGCTGCTTGCTCTTGGGCCTTACTGGCAGCAAGCTCTGGTTCCAGTGCCTTGAGTGTTCGTTGTACGCGCTCGGCGTATTCCATGGAGTGATCGAGTTGGAACGTCAGTTGGGGGATTGTCCGCAGTCGCACCCGCTTGGCAATCTCTGTCCGCAAAAAACCAGCGGCACTGCGTAGTGCCTTCAGTGACTCTTTTTGGGCTGCTTCATCACCATAGCAACTGACCTGTACGCGGGCATTTCGCAGGTCAGCGCTGACCAAGACGGCAGTGATTGTGACAAAGCCAAGGCGGGGATCTTGCATTTCGCGTTGCAACAGATCGCTGAGTTCGGCTCGGAGCAAATCGCCGATCTGCTCAGTTCTTCGTGATGGCATGATCTACCTTCAGTAGCCAGAAATCAGCGGTCGGTAGTCGCGCGGTTGTGTTGCCGCTGGACTGCCGACCGCTGATTGGTGACTAGCTTACGGCGACTTTCTCGGTGTGATAGAACTCGAGTTGATCGCCTTCGGTGAAGTCGTTGAATGAATCGAGGCTCACGCCGCACTCGTAGCCAGCAGCCACTTCGCGCGTATCATCCTTGAATCGCTTCAGGGAAGCAACCGTGCCATCGTGTACCACGGTCCCACTGCGCAGGACGCGCACACGCGAGTTGCGTAAGGCCCGTCCATCGATGACATAAAGCCCCGCTGCCTGGATCCGATTCGGTAGTTTGAAGACCTGCCGAACTTCGGCGTACCCATCGGTGACTTCGCGGGTTTCTGGTTCTAACAACCCCTTCATTGCCGATTCAATATCATCGACCAGGGTGTAGATGACATCGTAGAACCGTACATCAACTCCGCTGGCGGCGGCGGCCCGCTGAGCAGCAGCATCTGGGCGCACGTTGAAGCCGATCACAATCGCGCCAGAGGTGGCGGCGAAGGTGACATCAGACTCGGTGATCGCCCCAGTGTTTGCCAGTAAGACACGGAGTTGTACATTCTGCTGTTCTTCAGTCACGCGGCTGAGGGCGTTCTGCAAAGCGCCCAGTGAGCCTTGTACGTCGGCCTTCATGATAATCCGCAGTTCCTTTGTCTGGCCGCTCTGGATCTGCTTCCCAACATCTTCCAGCCGCACCGGGTTCTGGTTTGCCTGGGCACCAACTCGCCGTTGCACTGTCCGTTCTTCGGCAATGGTGCGGGCTTCACGTTCGTCGGTGAAGGCCTGGACGGGATCGCCCGCTTCTGGAGTTTCCAATAGGCCCAGAATCTCTACTGGCATACTTGGCCGGGCCTGCCGGACCTTCCGCCCCCGATCATCGTTCATCGCGCGGATGCGGCCATAGGTTGCCCCAGCTACGATGATATCGCGCAGGTTCAGGGTGCCAGTTTGAATCAGCACTGTTGCCACGACCCCACGGGTGCGGTCGATTCGGCTCTCGATTACCACCCCAGCGGCGAGACGGTGTGGATTGGCCTTCAGTTCCTGCAAGTCGGCGACTAGCAAGATCACTTCGAGCAGGTCTTCAATCCCGAGCCGTTCACGGGCTGAGACTTCGACCATTGGCACATCACCGCCATAACTCTCAGCAATCAGGTCGTTTTCCGCCAGTTGTTGCTTGACGCGCTCAGGGTTGGCATCGGGGCGGTCAATCTTGTTGATCGCGACCACGATCGGTACATTTGCGGCGCGGGCGTGGGCGATGGCCTCTAACGTCGTGGGCATTACGCCATCATCAGCGGCGACGACCAACACGGCAATGTCCGTGACCTGTGCGCCACGCGCCCGCATTTGCGTGAAGGCTTCGTGACCAGGGGTGTCAAGGAAGGTGATTGGTCGACCTTGTAAATCGATCTGGTACGCCCCGATATGCTGCGTAATCCCCCCGACCTCGCCTTCTGCGACATTGGCGGAACGAATCGCGTCGAGCAGCTTGGTCTTCCCGTGGTCGACGTGGCCCATGATCGTCACCACCGGCGGGCGTGTGACTGCTTCGGGATCGTCGTTTGCCTCTTTCTGACGCTCCTCAGTACTCATTACCAACGTCTTCGCGAGGGCTTCGCTGACCTTTTCTTCGGTTGGAATATTCAGCGCCTCGGCTACCTTGGCGGCAGTGGCATAATCAATCTGCTGGTTGATGGTCGCCATGATATTGCGCGTCATCAATTCCTTGATCACGGCAATCGGGCTGGCGTTTAATGCTTCAGCAAGCTCGGCCACTGTGAGGACACTTGGCAGCATCACGCTCTTCGGTGGCCCAGCCGGGGGAGCCATCCGGCGCATCGTTGAGCGCGCGACGCCAGTGGTCGTTGCCCCTGGCGTTTGCATTGGCCGCCGCTTGCGACGACGGCGATATTCCCCTTCATTCTCGTTGTTTTGGCCGGTGTTATTGGTTCCGCGGAACCCACTCATATTCTTAACCACGCCATCCTCCCCATTGTGAAGCGGCAAGTACGGCGTGGCTGATAGGCAGCACTGCCTGTTGCCTACGCTCCACCATTACTTCCCGGCTTCGTCGTTGATCGTCGATTGTTCTTCCTCCTCATCAGTGCCAATTGGCACCCGTTCATCAGCATAGCGGAGTAACTCCGCCTGATTTTCTGTTGTGAGGGCTTCCAGTCGCAGGGCGCGCACCAGCGTTTTCTCATTGATACCGCGCTCCCAGCAGCGCACACGGGCACAGAGGTAAGCGCCGCGTCCTGCTTTTTTGCCAGTGGGGTCAACTGCGACGGACCCCTCTGGGGTACGCACCAGGCGGATTAATGTCCGCTTGGCGTCAGTTGAGCGACAGGCAACACAGGTACGCTGTGGCACGTGCTTTGGGCGTGGGCCCTTGGCTTTGCGCCGTTGTGGCGTTGTCGTTAGTTGGTTGCTCATCGCCCTCGTATCCTCAAATCCCACGTTTGCGCTAGTCGGTCAGCGCGTCATCGTGGAGTGGTAATGCCTCGTTATCGCGGGTATACCGCGCAATCAGGTCGCGGTTGTAGTAGATGTTGACAATATCGTTCTCGACCTCAACTTCAACCTGATATCCTGCCAGTCGTTCGGGCAGTGGCCCAATATCGCCCAGCCCGCTCACGCGGACCATTAGCGACTTCCGATTGACCAGGCTTGGACGGCGGCCCAGATGCATCAGACTGTCGAAGCCACCGGGCATCGCTGCCTCGGCTTCTTCCTGTGCCTGCCGTAACAGGTCGCCACTCTGGCTCATCAGCGATTCGGGGTCCTTGACATCAATACGCCAGCCAGTGAGCTTGTGCGCCAGGCGCGCATTCTGCCCTTCCTTGCCGATCGCCAGGGACATCTGATCGGAAGGAACGAGCACCCGGGCTGTTTTCTCCTCCTCGTTCAAGGTGACATTCAGCACGCGGGCGGGGCTCAGGGCGTTGGCGACGAAGCCAGCGGGGTCAGCGGCCCATTCGATGACATCGATCTTTTCGCCTTGTAGCTCATTGACGATATTCTGGATGCGTACCCCGCGAATTCCGACACAGGAGCCAACGGGATCAACGTTTTCCTGGCGCGCAACGACCGCAACTTTTGACCGGGTGCCTGGTTCGCGAGCAATCGCCATAATCTCAACGACACCACTGAAAATTTCTGGCACTTCCAATTCAAAGAGGCGTTTGAGTAAGCCCGGGTGTGCGCGAGAGACCACTAACTGTGGGCCGCGCTGTTCTTTCGAAGCATCAACAAGGTAGACCTTCAGGCGTTGCCCTGGGCGATAGCGCTCGGTTGGTACTTTCTCCCGGGCGGGCATGACCGCTTCGGACTTGCCGAGTTCAACCACGACAGCCTTTTCATCGGCGCGTTGGACAACGCCGTTGAGGACTTCGCCGATCCGATCCTGGTATTCGTTATAGACCATCTCGCGCTCATAATCGCGAATTTTCTGTAACACAACCTGTTTCGCCGTTTGAGCCGCGATCCGCCCGAAGTTTTTGGGGGTGCGCTCGACCACCAGCGTTTCACCAATTTTGATCAGCGGTTTCTCTTTGCGGGCGTCTGCCAGAGTGATCTGCGTGACGGGGTCAGAAACGTCGTCAACAACCTCGCGATGGATAAAGATGCGTGCGCCACCAGTGGCTGCATCCATCTGGATCTCGATATTCTCGTCCTCTTGAACGCCCGCCTCTTTCTTGTAGACGGTTTTGATCGCTTGCTCGACTGAACTGATCACGGCCTCTTTCGGAATCCCGCGTTCGGCGGCGATTTGGGCGATTGCTGTGTAGAAATCACTTTTCATTTCAATGCACCTCCTTCAATGACTTGCGCTTGTGTCTGTAGTAGCACAGCGAAGATTGCTGCGTGGGCCAGCCTCATCACAAACGTAGCGCACAACGAAACGCCGGTCGGTGTCCCCGTATCGGCCAGAGGCGCATCATCAGGCTGTGACGTAGGGGACGCAACGGGTGTGCGGTTTATCCGCAAGGTCAACGTGACTACGCTGCAGAAAGACAAAAAAAAGCGGGGATAGTCCCCACTCCCGCGAGGCGCTCAGTTGCCACAGTCCAAGTATACCAAGCAGCCAGCGTCTATGCAAGGAGCGCAGGGTGCTTGATATTTGGCAGTAGAATCAGGAAAAATGACTTTGCCGCTCTACGCTGCTTGCGCTACTGAGGATTAGGCTGGTGCATCCAGGAGTGTTTTCACTGCATCGAGTGTTGGGTCAATCGTAATTGGCGGATTCGCCCCTGGTCGTTCTCCTTGTGGATCAGGCTGATGATAGGCCGCAATCGCTTCTGCATCTTTCATCAGATTCCCCGTAAGAATTGCCAGAACCGATGATTTGGCCGGTAACAGCCCATCCCCAACGAGGGCGCGTAGCCCGGCCAGGGTCGTCGCCGACGCTGGTTCACAACCAATGCCAACGCCGTCAATCTGGGCCTTTGCCGCTAAGAGGGCCGAATCGCTGACCGCCAGCACAATCCCTTCGGTGTTGGTGATAACGCGGCGGGCACGTGGATAGGAAACGGGATCACCAATCGCAATCGCGCTGGCGATTGTTTGGGCCGCGACTGGCTGATAGCTGCCTGGGGCGAACCCCCGAGCAAAAGCGCGGGCGAAGGGGGCCGCACCACTCGCCTGTACCGTGATAATTTGTGGTAGCCGATCGATCAACCCCAGCGCCAGGGCCTCTTCCAGGGCTTTCCCGAAGGCCGATGTATTGCCCAGGTTGCCCCCTGGTAACACAATCGCATCTGGCACCTGCCAGTTCAGGGCTTGGAGAGCGTCGAAAACAATCGTCTTCTGGCCTTCCAGTCGAAAAGGGTTGATCGAATTGAGTAGATAAACGCCATATTCTGGCTGCTCGGCGACTTCCTGAACCAGCCGCATCGCCGCGTCAAAGTCGCCGCGAATCTGAATGACTTTAGCCCCATACGCAATCGTTTGCGCTACCTTTGCCAGCGAGACTTTGCCCTCTGGCACAAAGGTAAGGGCTTTGAGTCCCGCTGTTGCGGCGTAGGAGGCGAGTGATGCGCTGGTGTTGCCACTGGAGGCACAGGCAACGGTATGCGCTCCGATATAGCGGGCGTGGGTGATCCCTACGGTCATGCCCCGATCTTTGAACGAACCAGTGGGATTCTCGCCTTCGTGTTTGAGCCAGAGTTGGCCCACGCCCGACCAATCGGTCAGGCGATTATCTTCATAGAGATTTCCGCGCCCTTCTGGCTTACTGACGATCTGGTGCTGCTTGTAGGGGCCAAGGAGTTCGCGGAATCGCCAAACCCCACTTTGATCGCGTTTGTCGCGGCTACTGAGGCGACTATCGAATAATTCCCGCGAGATTGTTTCGCGGAGCGCAGTGATCGGCTGTTCGACGGTCAGAAGGCTCCCACAGGCGCAGCGATAGCGCGGTTGATCAACGGGGTATTCGGTGCCGCATTCCGCACAGATCAGTCGGATTGTTTGTTGCTCAACCGTTACCATCGCTCTGACCTTTCTGACCTTCATTGTCACGCACTGTTGCCGCCGCATTGCCGCAACAGTTGTTATGGTAATAGAGTATCTGTGA
Organism: Chloroflexia bacterium; assembly: GCA_039810045.1. Classification (GTDB taxonomy): domain Bacteria; phylum Chloroflexota; class Chloroflexia; order Thermomicrobiales; family CADCWN01; genus CADCWN01. Next base: position 39,404 of record JBDHWF010000012.1, on the reverse strand, counting down.
ACTTCTGGCTCTGCGCAACTAGCAACGCTCAGCAAGCGCGTTGCTAGCTTGTGGTTGGTACCGCGCTACGAGCGATATTCCTCACGAATTCTGACCCTTTTGCAGGATAGCATAGGGGTTGAAAGGAACCAAACGGGCGGTAGGATTTTTACCAGCAGATTTGCGAAGTGCCGCGTACAATTGCCCGATAGTCGAGTTGATGCGGTGCAGGAGGTCCCCAGACGATGTATCAAGATACGATTGCGGCGATTGCAACCGCCGTTGGTGAAGGCGGGGTTGGGATCATCCGCCTGAGTGGCCCAGAGGCGGTGGCGATTGCGGCGCGCGTGTTTCGACGCCCGAATGGTCGGGCCGCTACGTTCCCCTCGCACCGTTTGCGCTATGGGATGATCGTTGACCCAGAGAGTGCTACCCAGATTGATGAGGCGATGGCGGTACACATGGCGCCGCCTCGTTCCTATACCCGCGAAGCGGTTGTCGAGCTACATTGTCATGGCGGCCCAATTGCCACGCGGGAGACTTTGCGCGTTTGCTTACGCGCGGGCGCACGGCCTGCTGAACCGGGGGAGTTTACCCTGCGGGCGTTCATCAATGGCCGCCTCGATCTGGCCCAGGCTGAGGCTGTACTGGGGGTTGTCGGGGCGCGCACGCCAGAGGCATTAAAGGTAGCGGTTGCTGGCTTGCGTGGGCGCATGGGGGGAGATTTGCAGCCCGCCCGCGACCGCCTGATTGATGCGCTGGCCTACCTTGATGCTGCCGCTGATTTTCCTGAAGATGAGATTCCGCCCGCCGATGTGGGCGCAGCCCTGACTGAGGCCGCGGCGCGGCTCACGGCGCTGGCGGCGCGGACGGCGGTGGGGATTCTCTTTCGTGAAGGGGTACGGGTCGCGATTGTTGGACGACCGAATGTTGGCAAATCGAGCCTGTTGAACGCGCTGTTACGCGAGGATCGCGCGATTGTCACCCCGGTTGCTGGCACAACGCGCGATGTGATCACTGAGAGTATTACGGTGCGTGGTATTCCCGTGGTGCTGCTAGATACTGCCGGCATTGCCACAACGACGGATCAGATCGAGCAGTTGGGGATCGACCGTAGCCATGCGGCGCTCACTGCCGCCGCCCTGGTTCTCTTTGTCCTTGACGGTAGCAGTACGCCATCTGCGGATGATCTGGCGGTGGCAACGACGCTGCGTGAACGCCTGGGTATTGATGATCAGGGCCAAGGGGTCTTGCTGGTGGTGAATAAGGCGGATCTGGGGGGGGCTGGCGGGATCGCGGCGATTCAGAAAATCTTGCCTGCTGCGCCGGTGGTCACCGTATCCGCCCGCACTGGTGCGGGGGTGACTGACCTGGAAGCCGCCCTCTATCACTTAGCGGTGGGGGCGGCTGGTGATTTGACGGCGGAGAATGATCCTGCCCTGGCTACGACGCGCCAGCGTGAGACAATCGCCCGGGCGCGGGACGCCGCGCAGCACGCTGCTACCGCCTTTGCTGCGGGGGTGCCACTCGATCTAGTGGCGGTTGATGCGCGGGCCGCGTTGATGGCGATTGGGGAGATTACTGGCGAGTCAGCCAGCGAAGCGATTCTTGATGCGATCTTCTCTCGCTTCTGCATTGGGAAGTGAGGAGTTGCTGCTCACTCTTTTGCCAGAGCCAGGCGCAGGGTTGCCAGCCGTTGGCGATACAGATCTTCTTGCTGCACATTTCCTGCAGTAAATGATTCACCTTGAGTATCGTGGTGTTTGCACAGGGCCAGGTCTGCCGCTGCCTGGAAGAATTGCTGTTGCAGCGACCAGCGTCGCCAACCGCCAGTGCGAAAGGCGGACAGCAGTGTAATGTGTCGATGACGGCTGGTTGAGAGGATCACGAACTCAGCGGCAGTCAGCGTGCCAAGCGTTACTTCACTGGCGAGTTGTTCGCGGAGAATCAGTGATTCTGCGTGGCCTGCCCGCCGGGCAATCAGGAACAACAGAATCAGGCCAGGGAGAATGAACATCCCTGTCTGGATCGCCACCAGATCGAGGAATGGCGGTGGGCCACCGCTGAAATCAATGAAGGAGGCCGCGCCAAAGTTCCACAGGCTGTGCTGCACAACTGCGAGAAGCCAGCCAAGCACTGGCACAATCAGCCGAACCCAGCCGCGCCCATAGCGCGAGCGAGTCCAGCCCACTGCCGCACCAATGGTGCCAGTGTAGAGCGCATGACCAAGGCCCCCAAATGCCTGACGGGCCAGGAACAGTTCACCAAGGCTGGCGATGCCCCCAGTGCTATACGCCTGACCTAAGTAGATGATATTCTCGGTCATCGCAAAGCCTAGCCCGATTAATGCCCCATAGATCAGGCCATCAAGCACACCATCAAGCTCATGCCGATAGAGAAAGAGGAGCCCAAGCAGGGCGATGCCTTTCAGGCTTTCTTCGATCAGTGATGCGCCAATCGTCAGCGCAATCCGCTTCCCAAGTTCTTGCCCGAATGCGCTGATCAAGAGGTTACGCGTGAGATCGCTGAGGAGGATACTAAAGAGCGTGGCGACGACCGCCCCCCAGCCAAATGCACCCAGGAGGTTCTGCTGTGGTTCACGTTCGTAGCGGTCGAAGGAGAGGATCAGGCCGCCATAGAGGATTGTGGGAATCAGAGCAGCGACCAGCCCCAGCAGCAGCCCGCGCACTGTTGGCACACTTGCCACAATGAGCAGCACATTACTGATTACCGCCAGCCCAAAAAAAATCCCAGCCAGGATTGACAGAACCGTGCGGGGTGTATTGGCGGGGTGAGGTGATAGTGGTTGCACAAAGCGCTGGCGGTTGGCGGCTGTTTGGGTTGGTCTACGTTTGGGCTTCATTGTTGCCACTCCCGCCCTCGTACACGCAATGCACCTGCTGATAATCGTGGCAAGCAATGACAGTTGTCAAGGTAAAGATGTTAATGTGGGCTGTGTGCGTAGAGGGTGTTTTCTCCTACCAAACAGTGGGAGTACTAAGAGGACAATCACCAACAGGGCGCTGAAGGCTGCGATCAGCCAGCTATTGCGCCAGAGTAGGGGCGCGAAGGTGAGGCGCACCGTATGGCTGCCAGCGGGGACAACCACCGCCCGAAACAGGTAGTTTGCCGTAAAGATCGGCGTGGTCGCGCCATCAATGGTTGCCTGCCAGCCCGGATAGGCATTCTCGCTAAAGACGAGGACTGCTTGACGGTCGGTTTGCACCGTTGCGATCAGTTCGTCGGGGTCAGGGCGATTGAGCGTCACGGTCCCTTGCGGCACCCCACTTTGGAAGGCAGTGGCGGTGGTAGTGCTATCTGGTGGCGCACCGAGATAAGCCAGATTCCTTGGGTCGAAGCCCGCCTGATTGATCATCGCCCAGGCATCGTCAGCGGTGGCGACGGGGCGGGCCTCGCCAACCAGAAAGGCCCGGGGCAGCACTGTCGTATTTTCGTAAACGATGAAATCTTGCCCACGGCCAACTTCGCGGTATTTGTTCCCGCCCACCGGTACCGCATTGACTGGTAGCACCAGGTAGCGAATATTGAGCAGATCGTAAAGTGGGGAATCCTGCCGTTGCCAGACCTCATCCCAATAGCGATTGTAGGTGGCAAGACCAAGCGGATCATAGGTGCCCCCCACCCCTTCTAATCCCACCGTTGCTGCCCAGGACGGTTGCCAGCCATTGGCAACCATCTTTGCCTGATCAATCCGATACGGCGTAGTGCCGCCGTTCGGTTGCATCAGGGCTGCCGCTTCGGGGTGGTTGAAACTGGTCAGCGGGTTGTCGTTGGTTGGCGGTACTAATGCGCTGACTGCAAAGAGATCAAGCACCACCAGCCCGATCAACAACACGCCTAGCTGCTTTTCGCGCAGCCAGTGTCGCCCAACCGCCAGCAGCAACCCTGCCGCCAGACCCAATAGCACCACGGTAAAGATGGCGCTGTCGAGGAGTTGACCAAGTGGCCCCGAAGGATCGCGTGGTGAGAGTAACGCCAAGTAACCACAGAGCAGTAGGGCTGTGCTAATGCCCAGGCCAATCGCCAACCACCGCCCCAGGCGGCGGCAGTAGGCCCGCGTTTCCTCTACTTGCTCAGCTAGGAGGCGAAGTAGGTTGTCGGTGCCGAGCGCCGCGAGGGTGGCAATCGCGAGATCAACCAGGAGCAGCCAACGCCCCGATGCACGGACGCGACTATAGCCAGGGACAAAAGCATAGAACCACCCTTGTACTGGTGTTGCTGGCCCCAACGCGACGAGTAACGCTAGCCCCGCCAGGGCCGCGAAGAAGCAGGTTTCGCGGCGTCGCTGTTGCTGCTGGCGGCGAAACGCGAAGAAACTGAGGCCAACGGCGATCACCCCGGCATAGCCCCAAACCTCGCCAGAAAAGCCGACGGCGTTGATATAGGTAGCGGGCGTTGAGCCAAAAGCGTTGGGGATCAGCAGGGTAATCAGGTGGAGTGGGCGCAGCGAAAAGGCCGTCGCTTCCGTATAGGAAATACCTGAGCGGATCGAGCGTGAGGCTAGCTGTAATGAAGGCAACAGTGCGGGTGCCGCCAGCCCGATTGCTAGTAATCCCGCCAGCCCAAGCTGACTCATGGATACAATCCAGTGTCCAGCAAAGCGGCTCGCCAACCAGCGGCGGGCGGTGCCAGGGGCTGTAGGCCAGGTTGGTGCCGGACTGGTCTGCCAGGTGAGAAAGAGCCAATAGAGGATCGTAGCAGTGAGCAGATAGAGGAAGATCTGTTGGTGTCCGCCAAGGAGGGCCAGGAGCAAGCTGAGGGCAGTGGCGACGGTCCACGCCAGCGCCCGCCCCAGAATCGCCCGCCGTAAGGTGAGCAACGTCAGTGGCAACCACGGCGCAACGGCAACCATTGGGTAGTGGCCGAGGTGGGAGATGATAAAGCCGCTATACGCGAAGGTGACGCCGCCAATCAGCGCAGCGGATCGGCGCACCCCGAGTTCACGGCAAAAAGCGTAGGCCGTCAGTGATGCGAACCAGACCTGGATAATCGCTAACCACTGCAAGGTATCATAGTTGAACGGTTGGGCCAGCAGAAATGCCAACAGATTGAGCGGCGAGAATAGCCCAGTTTGCTGATTTGCAGCGAATGGCACGCCACCCCACACTTCGGGATTCCAGAGCGGGAAGCGCCCTGCTGCGATCTGTTCTCCAGCAAACTGATAGAGTGGGTAGTAGAACGAGTTGAAATCGCCGCCATTCTTCGGCAACCAGGTATCGCGTGTCAGGAGTACGCGCCAGAAAAAGCCGAGATTGAGGGCAGCGAGCAGCCCAATTGCCACCCACCCTTTGGGCAGTTCCGGCCAGCGTGAGCGTAGCGGCCTCCAGCAAATCAGCGCGAAAACTGCCAGCCAGAGCAACCCACCCGTCAGCAAGAGCGGCAGGTTGAGCAGGGCAGTATCTTTCATCGCTGACTACTTTTCATCTGCATCAGGGTAGCCCGAGTTGCGTTCGGGGTACGTCAAGGTGATCGTGCTGGGGGAGCTGGGGTGGTAGCGCGGGAGTGTGCAGGACGAAATGGAGAAAATTAATCCCGACGGTCGCCCAACCCACCGCTACCTGTAGCGGGCTATTCCACGGTCCAATTGCCCAACCTTTTGTTTGTTGGTGGTCAATTCGCGCTATCTGCATCGATCCCCGCCCTAATCCTATCCTCGCTAGTGACATAACGTTGAGGGGCCAATCTGGTCGCATTCGTCGTTAGACGTTGAACAAGATTTCCAGCACATCGCCATCTTTGACGATATAGGTGCGCCCTTCTGCTCGTAGCACACCACGCTTGCGCGCTTCGGCCATTGAGCCTGCCGCGACCATATCATCATAGGCGACAGTCTCAGCGCGAATAAAACCGCGCGCCAGATCGCTGTGAATGGCCCCCGCTGCTTCCACTGCCGTTGAACCAGCGGGAATAGTCCAGGCGCGGCATTCGTCTGGCCCGGCGGTGAGGAAGGAGATCAGGCCGAGGAGTTTGTATGAAACGGCAATGACGCGGTTGAGGCCCGACTCGGTAATCCCCAGATCTTCCATAAAGATCGCGGCGTCATCTGGTTCCAGTTGCGCCAGTTCCATCTCGATCTTGCCCGCGAGTGCCGCAAACTCGATCTGGGGGCCACCGAACCGTTCCTGCGCCTGGGCCACCAGGGTTTCTCCTGCCGCACCAAGCTGATCTTCGCCGAGGTTAAAGAGAATCAGCAGGGGCTTGCCAGTGAGGAAGCCAAAACCGCGCAAGATCTTTTGCTCATCCTCGCTCAGGTCTACTGCCCGGATCGGGTTGCCCGCCTCAAGTTCGTGCTGCAACCGTTCAAGGACTGCCGCTTCACGCTCGTTAGCTTCGCGTTCTGGGCCACGGGTTTTGCTAATCGTATCTTTGATCCGGCGCAGGCGTTTTTCGATGATCCCCAGGTCAGAGAAGGTAAACTCCAGGTTGATCGTCTCGACATCACGGAGCGGATCAACGGTGTCTTCTGGGTGGAGGACATTCTCATCCTCAAAGGCCCGCACTACGTGAACCAGGGCCTGTGCCTGGGCCAGATGACCGAGCAACTGCCCGCTCAGGCCCTTTTCGCCCATCCCCTTCGCCAGTCCCGCAACATCGACATATTGCACATCGGCTGGGACAATCTTCTTTGGCTTAAAGATCTCGGCCAGGACATCCAGGCGATTATCTGGCACTTTGACGGTGGCGAGATTTGGCTGATCTTCGGTTGCCGTATAGGTGCCAACGGCAGCCGAGGCGCGGGTGAGCGCATTGAAGACGGTGGTTTTGCCACTACTTGGCAGACCAACAATGACAAGTCGTAAGGACAACAGCAGCCCCCTCTGGTAGTTAGCGTCGAACGATCAACTGGTATAGCTCACCAACAGCGGTGATCACCAGGATATTGTGCCAGCGGAGAGTATGGGGGATTGTGGGAGTGCGGTCAATCCTCGATCAGCGATAATCTGGCGGTGAACAAGTGTGGCAGATGATGAGGAGTAGTGATGGCAGGTAGGGCGCCTGTGTTTGTGCTCGGTGATATTCATGGGCAGATCGACCGCATGCGTGGGCTCTTGCGCGAGGCTGAACTGCTTGATCAGGCGGATCACTGGGCGGGTGGCACAGCACGGCTCTGGTTCATTGGTGACTATTTTGATCGTGGCCCGGATGGTCGCGGGGTAATCACAATGATCAGGCGCTTGCAAAGCGAAGCCGCCGCAACGGGTGGGACAGTCGGGGCGTTGCTGGGCAACCATGAACCACTGCTGCTGGGCGCTCGTTACTTCCCCGATGTGGAGATCGGTTATCGGAATTGGACGTTTCGCGAGGTCTGGCAGCGTAATGGCGGAATGGAGGACGATCTCGCGCACCTTACGGCAGATGAGATCGCCTGGATTGTTGCCTTGCCTGCGATGGCGCTGGTTGATCAGACGCTGTTGATCCACGCTGATTCACTGCTCTACCTTACCTATGGCAGCACGATCGCCGCCGTGAATCAGCAATTCGGGGCAGTACTCAGCGGGCAGAATAAGGCCGCCTGGAGTCGACTGTTAGGGCAATTCTCCGAGCGCACCGCATTTGCCGAGCAGCGGCCCGATGGGTTGGCGAATCTGCAGCGGTTCTTTGCTACCTACGGTGGGCAGCAATTGGTTCACGGTCACACCCCGATTCCCCGCTTGCTTGATTGCGATCCCGCCACAGTAACCATGCCCTATCGGTACGCCAACGGTCGTTGTGTGAACGTGGACGGCGGTCTTTATCTTGGTGGCCCAGGTTTCGTTTATCGGTTGCCCTCTATGGCTTCGGCCTAGCGCCTTGCCACCCCGTGCAATGATTTGATACACTCCTAATTAGATGATTGTCTATAGAGAGGGAGTGTGAAGCAGGCTGTGGTAGCACAGGAAGAGTTTCAGCGCTTGTTGCAGTTCTATAAAGTGTTGGCAGATGAAACGCGACTGAAGTTGATCGGGATTCTGGCGAGCCGCGAAGCGAGCGTGGAAGAATTGGCCGCCGCGCTCGGCGTGCGCGAGCCAACAGTGTCGCACCATCTGGCAAAACTCAAAACGCTAAATCTTGTCCAGATGCGGGCAGAGGGGACAAGTCACCTCTATCGGCTGGATGGGGAAGCATTGCGGACCGCCAATAAAGAACTGCTGACCCGCGAAAAGCTGGCTTCGCTCGTCGAAGATCATGCTGACGAGGCGTGGCAGCAGAAGGTTTTGCGCGATTTCTTTGTTGGCGATCGGTTGAAGGAGATTCCCGCCAGCCGCAAGAAGCGCGATGTCGTGCTTCATTGGCTGGCGGAGCAATTTGCCTTGGGTCGGCAGTATCCCGAACGCGAGGTCAACCAACTGATTCAGCGGCACCACCCCGACTCGGCTACGCTTCGCCGTGAATTGATTGGGGGTGGCTGGCTGGCGCGGGAGCGCGGTATCTACTGGCGATTGCCGCCGAAGTAGGGTGACGCCACATTAGGACGCGTCGCTGCCGTTAGTGTGTCGGCCAGATCCCTTGCAGGAACTGCACCTGCTCACGCTGCTGGTGCTGACCGCCTCCTTCATGGTTGTTGAACTGCCAGATGCGGATATCTTTCTGTCCGGCATAGTGATTGTAGGCAGCGAAGACGGTTGAGGGCGGGCAGATATTGTCCATCAGCCCCACTGAGAACAATGCTTGGGCGTTGGCGCGCGTTGCGAAGTTCATCCCATCGAAGTAGCTCAGCGTGTGGAAGACCGTATCAACCTGATCGCGGTGAACGACGCAGTAGCGCGTAATCTCGGCGTACGGGTTGGTGTCAACCAGTTCGGTTGCCCGCCGATAGTGACAGAGGAACGGGACGTTCGGCATCGCCACGGCAACGTCAGGGACTAACCCTGCGGCGGCCAGCGTAATGCCGCCCCCCTGACTGTTGCCAGCAACGGCGATGCGGGCGGGGTCAATTGCGTCGTGTTCGCGGGCGACCCGGATGGCGCGGGTGGCATCAGTAAAGAGTCGTCGATAGTAATACGTTTCTGGGCGCAGAATCCCCCTGGTCATAAAGCCGGGGTGCTGTGGGTTAGTCCCCGCTGGCTCAGGGTCGGGGGTATCGCCGTGCGAATTAGTGCCGCTGCTCCCCTGGCCCCGCGTATCCATCACCAGATGGGCATAGCCTGCACTGCTCCATATCAACCAGTTATAGGGGAAAGCGCGGCCCCCACCATAGCCGATATATTCAACCACGCAGGGTAACTTGCCTGTGCGCTGACGCGGTAAAAGAAGCCAGCCTTTGATCTCCTGTCCGCCAAAGCCAGTGAAGGTCAGGTCAAATGTTTCGACGGTGCGTAGGCCGTAATCAACCGCCGCAAACTGGGCATTTAATGGGTGTTGATCGGCCTCAGTCAGCGTGTCGGCCCAGAACTGATCGAAATTCGCTGGCTCATTACGTTCAGGGCGATAGTCACGTAACCGCTCTAAGGGATAATCAAATAATGGCATTGACGCTCCTTCTCCTGTGGGGCACCATTCTTAGCGTAATGGTAGCGTGATTTCGCGTCCCGAACGGGCGGATTCATAGATCGCCAGGATAATCTCCAGCGGGCGGCGTGCATCTTCCCCGGCAATGGCGGGGGCGGTATCGCCAGCGATGGCGGCGATCAGGTCGGCGAGTTGGGCCTGATGTCCGGCGCTGGGAATGGCGGCGGGGTCAGCGGCTCCCGTGCCTGCCTTGCTCTCCTGCACCTTGACCTTATTCCCGTAGGGGTCGGCCTCGCCTTTCTCGTCCTTGAACTCCCAGACGGTCACTTTCCCCGCTTCAACGACGGCGGTTCCCTCTGTGCCAGTGATTTCTAACCGCTCTGGCAGGCCGGGGTAAACGGCGGTACTTCCTTCAATCGTGCCAATAGCCCCATTCTCAAAGGTCAGGATCGCCAACGCAATATCTTCGACTTCGATCTGGTGGGCGGAGGTAGCGGTGCGGGCATAGATCGATTTGACTGGCCCCATCATCCATTGCAACTGATCAATATAATGAACTCCCTGATTCATCAGCGCCCCACCACCATCGAGCGCCCAGGTGCCGCGCCAATCGCCACTGTCGTAATAGGTCTGCGTCCGATACCACTTGATGATGGCATCTCCGAGGATCAGTTTGCCGAATCGCCCAGCGTCAAGCGCTTCGCGTACCTGGCGAATCCCCGCGCCAAACCGTTGCTGCGAGATGACGCCAAGTTTCACATTGTATTCGTGGCAGGCTTCAATCAGGCGATCAGCAGCTTCGAGGCTAATGTCGATTGGCTTTTCGACTAGCACGTGCTTACGGGCTTTGGCCGCCTGTACCCCAATTTCGGCATGGAGGCCACTCGGTACACAGACACAGATAATATCTATGTCGGGGCGGGCGAGCATCGCATCGAGATCGGTGTAGGCCTCAACGCCAAACTCAGCCGCCCGCTTCTCAGCAGCGGCAGGAAGAATATCCATCACGGCCCGGAGTTCGGCATTAGGCACGGCAGCGGCGGCTTTCGCATGGAATGGCGAAATGACCCCACAACCAACAATCCCCACCCCATAGATCTTTTCAGCGCTCATCGGTACTCCTTTCAACCTGCTGGTTGCCTGTGCTTACACTGTTGCCGCCCACTCGCGCAAAAGTTTGGCGTGTTGCGGTAAGGCAATCTCAGGTGCTTCAATCGAGGGATGCCACTTCTTTTCCCATTCCACGGCGACCCAGCCGGTATAGCCCCGACGCAGTAAGGTTGTCAGGCTATCGCGCACTGGCACAACTCCTTCACCGAGTAGGCGCAGATCCCAACCAGTGCGGGCGGCAGGATTCGGCACCGCATCTTTGACATGGAAGTGCAGAATCCGCGCGCCCAGCGCATCGATTACCTGGTCGGGTGCTTCGCCCATGCGATAAGGATGGTGGGTATCCCAGAGTGCGCCAATCGCCAGACTCGGTACGCGTTCCAAGATCGCGGCAACGGTGTGGGCGCTTGCCAAGGTATCATGCGTTTCTAGCACAATCGCGACACCCTGCCGCTCGGCCTCTGGCGCAACGCTGTTGAGTAGGGCGGCAGTCGTTGCGAAAACGTCGTTCTCAGTCGCACCTTCCGGCCAATCACCGCCAAAGACGCGAATCTGTGGCGCACCAATCGCCGCTGCCAGGGCGAGGAAGTCGCGGATCTCGGAGGCGACCCCAGCGGGGTCAGTGCCAGTCGCCACCCGAATCGAACTATCGAGGCAGCAGATCGGCAGGTTCGCGGCGGCAAAAGTGGTTTTGATCCGTTCGCGCTCGGCTGCTGGCAAGTCAGTTGTGATGATCTCGCCATCGAGTAAGCGCAGTTCAACCCCATCGTAGCCATCGCGTTGGGCGGCGGCCACCACTTGATCGAGCGACCAATCGGGGCATCCTAGCGTGCTGAAGGCCAGTTTCATCGTCATCACTCCTTTCCTGGTTGCGGCCCAGCCCTATGCCGCCGCTTGACGTAACGCCGCCATTGCTGGGCCAATCTCCGTTGCAAAATCCTGCCAGCGACATTCGATCGAGCAGTTGCCCTGATAGTTATTGCGGCGAAGGCGGGTGAAGAACTCCTTAATGGGGTAGGCACCTGTACCAGGGGGTAATCGCTGGCTATCGGCAACGTGGGCGTGAGCGATCAGGTCAGCGTATTGGTCGATCAGGCTGAGCGGCTCACCTTCTTCCATTAGATGATACAGGTCAATCACCAGCGCAGTAGCGGGCAACTGATGCTGGCGGATGAATTCGGCACTTTCCTGAAATGTCGTAAAGAGGTTGCTTTCTGCCCGGCGCAGATGTTCTAGCGCAATCGTGATCTGGCGCGCTGCCGCAAGTGTGCCAAGCTGGACGAGGAATTCGCTCATCTGATCGAGTGCTGCTTTGCGGGTGATCGTTTCGGGATAGGTGCGCGACCGACCGCTGCCGACAACGACAATCGCCCCTGGCCCGGTGAGCTGATGAATGCGGTCAAGGGCTTGCCGACTGTACGCAGCTAGCCGTTGTTGCTCGCGCACTGGACCCACGATCATTTGATCGCTGGGGAGGAAGACGTTATAGGCCAGGGACTGAATTGGTGCGGTGGCGCTTTGGGCGAGGAGTTGGGCGAACGCTGTTTCGTCGGTCATCACCGTGCGGGCAACAGCATATTCGGCATATTCGCCACCCGCCGCTGCGAGCCTATCAAGTTGCTCAGGCGTAATACAGCACCCTAATCGCATCGGTCCCTCCCCACTCGCTCACGCCGTTGTTATAGCACAGTTGGGGATGAGGGCAAGCGCGTATCTTCGGGGCGGGTTCAGATGCGCGGAAATAAGGGTTTCGACTCTCGCTTGATGCCGCTGTAGGCTGGGTGTGCTTTGATCTGGCGACTGAGGAGTTGCGTATCGCGCACTTGTTGCGGGTCGATCAGGAGGGCTGTGCCATCGCTGCGGTGGAGGAGGAGGGTGATTTGGAGTGGCTGACTGGGGATGCGGCGTTCTTCAACATCGATCAATTCGGCCCAGGGGATCTGATCGCGCACGTTGCCAGTGGCCGTGCGCACGGTGATCCCTGTTGCATCAACGATGACTTCACGCCGCTGGGCCCAGGCAAACCAGGTCCCAGCGGCACAGAGAATCGTGGCTCCCCCACCAATCAGCAGCAGTCGGACGAGTCCTTCGCTGCTGCCAGCAAGCAGGCGAGTACCGCTCGCCCAGAGCGTCCAAACGCAGGCGAGCGCCGTCACTATCCCCAGCATGATCCAGAGGCTGTTGCTGGCGCGAAAGACGAGTGGTTCTGTGCCACTCGGCGTATTGGTGGCGGCCTGCTTGGGGTCCCGCACTGATTCCTTCCTCTAACTGATCAGGGCACTGAGGATCGTCCGGGCCTCCTCTGGTTCGCCCGCTGGCAAACTGATCAAGGCCTGATCGAGTCCCAGCTTGAACCAATTGGCGAGCTTCTCACGCGCTTCATCGACAGTGCCAACGATTGCTGTGTCGTCCAGCATTGCATCGGTCACGGCGGCGCGGGCCGCTTCGGGGCCATTCTTCCAGGCGGCAATGATCGCTTCAACTTCTTTTGGATAGCCCTGGTGCGCCAGCATTTCGGCGTAGAAGCGGCCCATCCGACCAACGTAGAAGGCGATCGGATCCCGGGCCTTTTGGCGGGCTGCTTCCCGCTGCGATTCATCAGTAATGATCGCGGTGGTGATATAGGAAGCGATTTCGACACTACCGGGGGGGCGGCCCGCCTTCGCTGAGCCTTCGTCGAGTAAGGCGCGCAACGCAGAGAGTTTGCTACTAGGCCAGTAGACTGGCAAGATCCCATCGGCGATCTCCCCAGATTGCACAATACTTTTGGGGGTGATTGAGGCGATGTAGATCGGCACATGATCGCGGAATGGCTTGAACTGCAACTTGAAGCCACGCTCCAGGTTGAAGATCTCGCCGTTATAGACCAGCTTCTCCTGGCGCATAATCATATTGATAATTTCGGTATATTCTTTGATGCGGCGTAGAGGTTTCTCAAACTTTGCGCCGTGCCAATGCTCGATGACATACGCTCCCGATGAGCCAAGGCCACAGATGGCCCGTCCCTCGGACCGTTCGTCGAGGGTAGCGACGGTTGAGGCAAGCACCCCTGGCGAGCGGGAATAGACATTGTAGATCCCTGCCCCCACATGGATTCGCTTGGTCGCAATGACTAACTCGGTCAACCGGCTAATAATGTCGTAACCCCAGGTTTCGCCCATCCAGACCGAGCTATAGCCAAGTTCGTCGGCAATCTGCACTTTCTTAACGGTCTGCGCCCATCCACCAGGGAAATTGGGATTACCAGCAATAATACCGATACGTTTCTGCGGTGCTGAGGTCATTGCAGTACTCCTCACCTAAAAGAACAGCGTTATCTCGTTGGGTTCTTTGGGCAGTGTACTTGGGTGTTGCGCTGCTGGCAATGCAACCAGCAGCGCAACACGATCTTAGCGGAGCGGTGCCAGGACTTCTTCAGCAAAGCGTTCAACGAGTTCTGGCGCGGTGACGTGTCCAAAATCGAGGATGAAATACTGTACTCCTGCGTCGGCCCATTGCTGTAATTCGCTGACCCACGCGGCTGATTCGTCGCTGGTGGTTGGGAGTGGGGCTTCGCGAGTGACGGTTAGGGTGATCTTCGCTGGATCACGCCCAACAGCCTCGGCGCTGCGGTGGATAATGTCCCGTTTGTGCCGGAATGTCTCCAAGCCTCTCCCGGTACTGGTATTCCACATATCGGCTTGTCGCCCGACTAATGGCAGCATCAGTTGTTCGCCGCTCCCGCCGATCAGAATTGGTGGTACTGGTACAGGGTGCGGCGGGGCATATGCCGCTGCGATCTGGAAATATTTCCCTTTGAACGTTGGAGTTTCTTCTGTCCACATCAGCCGCATCAGTTGTACTGCTTCTTCAAGCTGCGCGATCCGTACGGCTGGGCGCGGAAAATCGTAGCCATAGGCGAGATATTCTTCCTCGCGCCAGCCAGCTCCAATGCCCAGAATAAACCGTCCATTGCTCATTGTTTGCAAGGTGGCGGCCATCTTGCCAGTGAGGGCGGGATTACGATACCCCAGACCTAGCACATGGTGGGCGACCTGAACATTGGGATATTTAGCGGCGAGCCAGGTAAGCGCGGTCCAGCCTTCGACGAATGGATCACTGCGGCGGGTAAAGCCGTAGAAGTGGTCGCAGACCCAGAGTGAATCGAAGTGTTTGGTAACTACAGGTAAAATCTGCTCCTGCTGATAGATGACGAGCGGCACAAAGTTGCTCTCTGGCGGACCAACCGCCGGGACGATCCACCCAAACTGTAATCCTGACATTGCTCCTCTCCTTTGCCTAGTCGTTGCTGATGCACCACCAGCAGTATAGCAACTGCGCCGTGGCGGTCAGTCCATGGCAATGGCACAGATGTATAATGCAGACGTTGTGCGTAATGTGGTACAGACAACCATCGGTTGGGAGCGTAAAGGATGGCGATCAAAGAAATTATTGAGTTTTTAATCCTTGGGATCTTTGTTGGTACCTATGGCACGTTGGTTGGGGCTGGTGGTGGTTTTATTCTCGTACCGATTCTTTTGTTATTTTTTGCCTCAGAGTTTACTGCGATTCAGGCCTCGGCTACTTCGCTTTTCGTCGTTCTCTGTAATGGTATTTCGGCCTCGCTTGCCTTCTGGCGCCAGAAGAAAATTGATTATCGCACTGGACTCAGTTTTGCTGTGGCAACAATTCCCAGTGCCTTTATTGGGGCGCGGCTTGCTTCCCTTTTTAGTGACTCCGCCTTCAAATTGGTCTTTGGTCTGCTCTTACTCGCCGTCGCGATCTTCCTCAATGTGCGCCCTGACCCAAAGAAGGCGCACGCCCTGGCTGATCCTGACAAACCGTTACCGAGTGGGTTTGTGCGGCGGGTGATTACGCTGGCGAATGGCACTCGCTACGAATATGCTTTCAACTTGCGTAATGGGATTATCTTTAGTATTGGGATCGGGTTTCTCTCCAGTATTCTTGGGGTTGGTGGTGGGATTTTCATGGTGCCAGCAATGGTCTTTCTCTTTGGATTTCCTGCCCACCTGGCTGCGGCAACTTCGTCGTTCGTGCTGGTCTTCACGGCCTTATCTGGCGTGGTCTCGCATCTGCTGAAGAATCCTGCCAATATTGTCTTTGGCCCCGCCCTGGTGATGAGTTTGGGCGTCATTGGTGGCGCCCAGATCGGTGCGGCGATCTCCCAGCGGGTCCAGGGGAAAGCGATTGTGCGTTTCCTCTCGGTCGCATTGCTGCTTACGGCGATTCAATTGATCATCAAAGCGATCCAGGCAATGCAATAGCGGGGAGGCAACGTGCGGCCTATCTATTTGATCGGGTTTAGTGGGACTGGTAAATCAACGATTGCCCAACTGCTGGCGGCGCGGCTTGGCCTGCCTGCCCACGATGTTGATGACGTGATTGTTGAACAGAACGGGCGGGCAATTACCGAAATCTTTGCTCAAGATGGCGAACCCGCCTTCCGTGTGCTGGAAACGGCGGCTTTACGCGCATTGAGTGTCCAGTCCCGCCAAACTGGTGCGGTGATCGCCACGGGCGGTGGCGTACCGCTGGCTGAGGAAAACCGCCAACTGATGTTTGAACATGGTTGGGTCATCTGTCTTGATGCCCAGCCAGCGGTGATCCAGCAACGGCTTGCCACACAGGTGCCAGCAGCTGGACAGACCGCAGTGCGTCCGCTCCTTGAAGATGCTGATCCGTTGGGCAGAATTCGCCAGCTCAAAACAGGGCGACAGTTTGTCTACTCCCTGGCTCATTGGACCATCCACACTGATTATCTGACACCAGCGCAGGTTGTGGATGAGTTGGTACGGGCGGTGGCTTTGCTGGAAGGGCGGGCGGCCCCAGCGGTTCGTTCTGTTCGCAGCTTTCGCGTTGGGGCGAAGGAGTTTGGTGTTGCCCGCCCCTTTCTCTGCATTCCCATTGTTGCCTCCACCATTGACGCAGCAGTTGCGCTGGCCGAGCAGTGCCGACCGCTTGCGCCAGATGCGATTGAGTTACGGGCTGACTACCTGTCAACCCTCACGCTCGAGACAGTGCCCGCCCTTCTGGCGCAGCTTGCCCCGGTCGGCTTGCCAATCTTGTTCACTAATCGGGCGGCGAGCGAGGGTGGGGTGCGGGAGCAAGCCGAAGCGGCCCGGATCGCGATTACGCTTGCAGCGATTGAGACGGGGATTCCCGCTCTAGTTGATATTGAACTGGCGACCACTCCAGCCCTCCGGGAGCAGGTGATCGCCGCCGGAAAAGCACAGCAGGTGCCAATCATGCTCTCCTTCCACGATTTCACGGCCACGCCGCCCGATCTCGTTTTGCAGGAGCGTGTGGCGGCAATGGCTGCTGCCGGAGCCGATGCCGCGAAGCTCTCCCTGATGCCCCAAACGCCCGCCGATGTCGTGCGCCTGCTCGCCCTTACGCGGGCGCTCACCAGCCCCAACTCTGGATTTCCGTTGCCACTCGCCACGATGAGTATGGGCCAGTTAGGGATGATCAGCCGGATCGTTGGTGATCAGGCTGGTTCAGCGCTCACGTTTGCTGCGCTCACCGCTGGTGGTGGTTCGGCCCCAGGCCAACTTGCCGCCGCTGAACTGCGGGCGATCTGGCAGGCGACCAGGGCCACTGGCGCGTAGTTGCTCCTGATTCCCGTGATCAATAAGCATGGTATAGTGCGCGTAGGAGGCGTTTTGCCAGGATTGCAGTACGCGCAGTCCTGGTTGTGAACGAGGTGAACGAGCAGGAGGCTGAAGATGGCAACTATTGAAGGCGTAGAGATTATCGGCGCGCAATCACCCGCCGTTGAGCAGATCCTGACCCCCGAAGCGATTGAGTTCATCGTGGGCTTACATCGCGAGTTTAATCCCCGGCGCGACGAATTGCTGCGCGCCCGCGATAAGCGGCAGGAACGGATTGACGCTGGTGAGCGCCCGGACTTCCTGTCAGAAACGAAAGCGATTCGCGAAGGCGATTGGCAGGTCGCCAAAACGCCTGATGATCTGCTTGATCGGCGGGTGGAGATCACTGGCCCAGTTGAGCGTAAGATGATGATCAACGCGCTGAACTCTGGGGCGAAGATTTTCATGTCCGACCTGGAAGACTCCCTCTCACCTTCCTGGGAAAATGTGATTGATGGGCAGGTCAATCTCTACGACGCAGTGCGGCGCACCATTAGCTTTGATAATCCTGATGGCCGCAAATATCAGTTGAACGATGAAACAGCAGTGCTGCTCGTTCGTCCGCGTGGCTGGCACCTACCTGAAAAACACCTGCACGTTGATGGGGAGAAGATTTCGGCCAGTATCTTCGACTTCGGCCTCTACTTCTTCCACAATGCCCAGGAACTCTTAGATCGGGGCAGTGGCCCTTATTTCTACCTGCCGAAGCTGGAAAGTCACCTGGAAGCGCGATTGTGGAACGATGTTTTCACCAAGGCGCAGCAGACGTTGGGGATTCCGCACGGTTCGATTCGCGCGACGGTGTTGATCGAAACGATTCTCGCTGCCTTTGAGATGGAGGAGATCCTGTACGAATTGCGCGATCATTCGGCAGGGCTCAATGCCGGACGCTGGGACTATATCTTCAGCACGATTAAGAAGTTCCGCGAAGATGCCACGATGACCCTGCCCGACCGCGTGCAGATCACGATGACAGTGCCGTTCATGCGGGCCTATACCGAATTGCTGGTACGGACCTGCCACAAGCGCGGCGCTCATGCGATTGGGGGGATGGCGGCCTTCATCCCAAGCCGTCGTGACCCCGAGATCAACCGCGTTGCGCTGGGCAAGGTGCGCGATGATAAGGACCGCGAGGCCAATGATGGCTTTGATGGCTCCTGGGTGGCCCACCCAGACCTGGTGCCGACCGCCCTGGAATCGTTCAATAAGGTGCTGGGCAAACGGCCAAATCAGCGCGAACGGCTGCGTGAGGATGTGCGCGTGGCTGCCGCTGACTTGCAACAATTCACCGTGCCAGATGGGCGGATCACCCGCGAAGGTTTCCGCATGAACGTCGATGTCGCCCTGCAATATATCAACTCCTGGTTGCTGGGGAACGGGGCAGCGGCGATCTATAACCTGATGGAAGACGCCGCTACCGCGGAGATTTCGCGGGGGCAACTCTGGCAATGGATCCACAACGAAGCCAAACTCGATGATGGCACGCCTTGCACCCTCGCGCTGTACCACGAAGTACGGGCGGAAGAACTGGAGAAACTTGGCGGAGCGAAGGCTGGTCGTTATGGCGAAGCCGCAGAGATTCTCGACTCGTTGGTAACGGCCTCGCATTTCGTGGAATTCCTGACGCTCCCTGCCTATCATAGTTTGGAATAGCTAGCCCGATTAGCGCAGTGCTGGCATCGGCAATCACTGCCGATGCCAGCGGTATTATTGGTCGATAATGGAGTGATAACTGCCTGCATTGCTGCAGTGAGGACACGCTATGTCCAGTATTTTCTCGCCCCGTTCCTATCTGATTACGCCAGCCTCAAATCCGGCGATGATCGCCAAAGCCGCGCAGTCGGCGGCAGATGCCGTCTGTATTGACCTGGAAGATGCGGTGGCTCCAGCGGAGAAAGAGGCGAGTCGGGCGCTGGTGGTGCAGGCATTGCAAACACTCGATTTTGGTTCACGCCTGCGGCTCTATCGGATCAATGCGCTCGATACGCCATTTGCTTATCGTGACCTGATCGATGTGGTCGAAGCGGCTGGTGATCGCCTGGATCTGATCATCGTGCCAAAGGTGAATCGGCCCGAAGACGTGGCGTTTGTCGATCTGCTATTGAGTCAGATCGAGTGGCGGCAGCACTTTGTGCCAGGGCAGATCAGGCTGGAGGTGCAGATCGAAACGGCGCTCGGTTGTGTGAACGTGGACAGGATTGCGGCAGCCTCACCACGCCTCGATGCGCTAGTCTTTGGGATGGGCGACTATGCTGCTTCGCTGCAAATGCCTCTGGCGGCGATTGGTGAGCCAGATCAGCATGACCATCGTTACCCCGGCCATCGTTGGCATCATGTAATGAGCCAGATTGTCACGGCTGCGCGAGCATTTGAGAAGCGAGCAGTCGATGGGCCATTTGCCTCATTTCGTGATCTGGATGGCTTTCGGCAAGCGGTGGGGTGGGCGCGTAGCCTTGGGTATGACGCCAAGTGGTGTATTCACCCAGGGCAGCTCGACGCCGCCAATAGCGCCTTTACCCCAGCGGAGGATGAAGTCACCTGGGCGCGCAAAGTCCTGGCGGCCTATGAGCAGGCAACGACAGCAGGCCAGGGCGCACTAACGGTTGACGGGCGCATGGTCGATGCGGCCTCCCTACGCATGGCGCAAGTGATCGTTGCGCGGACTACCCACGAGGCCGATTGAGCAGGCGATCTGCGGGACTTGCTGGCTTTGCGTAGCGGGATCCTGTTTGCCATAATGTTTGAAGTAAACGCAGCGCACAGCGCAATAACCAGCAGGGAAGGAGGGGCGCGATGACGGCGATCGCAACAGAGATAGCGGAGTTGGCTCGTGAGATCGAGGCTGTCGTTGGGCCAGGGGGGCTGATTTCGCGACCAGAGCAATTACGGGTCTATGAAACTGATGGCCTGACGGTTTTTCGGCAGATGCCTGCACTCGTTGTTCTGCCGACCACGACCGCCGAAGTGCGCGATGTTGTGCGCCTTTGTCGGCGGTATGCGGTGCCGTTTGTGCCACGGGGTTCAGGCACTGGCCTGAGCGGGGGGGCGCTGCCCATCGAGGGCTGTGTCGTGATTGGCCTCAGTAAGATGCAGAAGATCCACGAGGTTGATCTGGCGAATCAGCGTATCGTCGTCGAGCCAGGGGTATTGAACCTCTGGGTGACCGAGAAAGTGGCTTCGGCTGGCTACTATTATGCTCCTGACCCTTCTAGCCAGCAGGTTTGCTCCATTGGTGGCAATGTGGCCGAAAACTCTGGTGGAGCGCACTGCCTGAAATATGGCTTCACGGTCAATCATGTCCTGGGAATGGAGATTGTGACGCCTGATGGTGAGGTAGTCGAGATCGGTGGTACGACCGTCGAACAGCCCGGATATGACCTACCCGGTATCTTTGTCGGCTCAGAAGGGATGCTGGGGATTTGCACCAAAATTACGCTCCGACTGGTGCAGCGGGCCGAAGATTTGCGCTTGTCGTTGGTTGCGTTCACCTCAACTGATGCCGCAGGCGAGGCGGTGTCGGGGATTATCGGGGCAGGGATTGTCCCTTCAGCCATTGAAATGATGGACAATCTGGCGATTCAGGCAACAGAGATTTCGGCCAAGGCTGGTTATCCGTTGGATGCAGGCGCGGTGCTGTTGGTTGAACTTGATGGTCGAGCGACCGAAGTGGCGGCACAGCAGGTGCAGGTGGAAACAATCTGTCGCGAGGCTGGGGCAACGGAGGTGCGGATCGCCCGCAACGCTGAAGAACGGGCCTTGTTCTGGAAGGGCCGCAAGGCCGCATTCGCCGCAATGGGGCGGCTCAGTCCCAACTATATTGTGCAGGATGGGGTGATTCCCCGCACTACCTTGCCGCAGGTGTTGCGCGAGATTGCCGCCCTCAGCGAACAATATGGCTTGCGGGTCGCCAATGTTTTCCATGCGGGCGATGGCAATCTCCATCCGCTTGTCCTTTACCCGGAGAAGGAGGATTACGAACACGCCGAGCGTTTGGCGGGTGACATCCTCAAGACCTGTGTTGCCCATGGTGGCAGTATTACCGGGGAACATGGGGTGGGGGTGGAGAAGCAGCCATATATGCCAGTGATGTTTACTGAGGCCGATATGGATACGCACCAGATGATCCGTTGTGCGTTCAATCCCAACAATCTCTGTAATCCCGGTAAGGTCTATCCCACGCCGCGGCTGTGTGGTGAGACCCCAGGGAAATATGAGCCGCATCCGTTGGAGCTTGCTGGGATCGCCGAACGATTCTAAGGATAATCCTCTTGTACGCAGTGATCGGCTACATGGCATATTGCTGCGTGATAACCGTCTTGCAAGGGAGTGCGCGATGACCATAGCGAATGAAGCGTTGCTTGCCACGCTTGAACGCGCTGCTGTTGGGCCAGTGCGGGCGGCGACGGCAGATGATCGCGTTGCGGGGGTGCAGCCAACGGTCGTGACGGCACCAACAACTGCTGAGGACGTGGCGGCACTGTTGACCTATGCCAACAGCGAGCAACTGAAGGTGCTGGTTCGTGGTGGCGGCACGCAACTGCATCTGGGGCATCCGCCAACTGGCGGTGAGATCCTGCTGGATATGCGTGGCCTGGATCGGCTGGTGGAGCATGAACCTGGCGATATGACCGCCACCGTGGAAGCAGGAATGCGGTTAGTAGATTTTCAGGCTGCATTGAGCAAGGCGGGTCAATGGTTAGCCCTTGATCCAGCCTTACCCGCGGAGGCAACAATTGGCGGAGTCGTCGCGACGGCGGTCAGTGGGCCACGGCGCTTGCGCTATGGCGGGGTGCGCGACCAGATTATCGGCGTTCATGTTGCTCGGGCTGATGGCACCCTCGCCAAAGGTGGCGGGAAAGTCGTCAAGAATGTGGCTGGCTTTGACCTGCCAAAGCTCTTTACTGGTTCGCTGGGGACACTGGGGGTAATTGTTTCGGCCACCTTCCGACTCTATCCCTATGCTGCTAGCTCAGCGACAGCGATCCTGGCCCCCGGTGATGAGGCCGCAATTTGCGATTTGGCGGTGAAGTTACTGGCAACCACGTTAGTTCCATCAGCGATTGATCTGGTGGGGCAGGTTGGCACTCGCGCGGCGACGCTGACAGTGCGCTTTGAGGGGAGCGCCGAAGCGACGGCAGAGCAGGTAGCGGCGGTGGTGCGTGAGGCTGGCCCATTGGGGGCCAATGCCACAACATTGATAGGTGAGGCCGAGGCCGACTATTGGCGGGCGGCAGCGGCTGGCCCATTGGCTGATCTCGCGGCTGAGAACGTCGTGCGCCTGAAAGTCAGTCTGCTGCCAACTACGGTTCGGGACTGGCTGGCAACGGCCCACGAGCGGGCAGGGCGCTTGAACCTGACGGGCAACTGGCGTGTTCATGCAGGACATGGCTTGCTTGATGTTGGCTTCGCTGGGACGCCTGAGTCATTGCGGGCGATTGTTGCCGATCTGCGGACGGCAGCAGTGGCGCAGGGCGGGAGCCTCGTGGTCACTGATGCACCACCAGCACTCTTAGCGACGCTTGATCCGTGGGGCAGTAGCCCCGCCCTGGCGCTGATGCAGCGGGTGAAGGCACAGTTTGATCCGCACAACACCCTGAACCCAGGGCGTTATGTGGGAGGGATATAGCAGGAATGACAGCAGGAAATGAAGCAGGCCACAAACAGCCAGACCGCGTGGCTGACCCCAGCGCCTACCAGCAAGCCGAGCGTGCGGCCAATCCAGGAGTGATCCCGCTGGGGCCAGAGCCAGATTCGATGCAGGCTGCGGCCCAGGCTGCTGGCATTGATCGGCCAGGGGCTGAGGCCCAGTCGATTGGTGGTGGCTCAGGGGCAGCGACAGCGATTCATGGGGAAAATGGCCGCGAAGGACGATCAGCCACAGCGATATTCCCCGCGTTTGATGATCATCACCCCCCCACCCAGGATCTCCTAGAAGATTGTGTCCATTGTGGCTTCTGTTTGCCTACTTGTCCGACATATCTCCTCTGGGGCGAGGAAATGGATTCGCCGCGTGGACGGATTTATCTGATGAATATGGCGGCGAATGGCGAGATCGGGATGACTGACGAGTTTGTGCAGCATATGGATCTCTGTCTTGGCTGTATGGCCTGTGTGACCGCCTGTCCCTCTGGAGTGCAATACGAAAAGCTGATCGAGGCGACCCGGGCGCAGGTTGAACGCCGCTATGAGCGCGAACCTGAAGATCAGGCGTTTCGTTCACTGCTCTTTGCGCTATTCCCCTATCCTGAACGGCTACGCGCGACCTTACCGCTGCTCTGGCTCTATCAACAAAGTGGCCTGAAGCGTGTGCTACGCTCGCCACTGGCAAAGCGCTTGATCCCCGCACGCTTGCTGGGGATGGAATCAGTACTACCGCCAGTTTCACTTGATACGTTGAAGGGCCACATCCCCGCCTTTACTGCGGCGCAAGGGACGGCGCGGCGGCGGGTTGGGATGCTGGCAGGGTGTGTGCAGCGAGTCTTCTTTGATCCGGTGAATGCCGCGACTATTCGGGTGTTGGCTGCTGAAGGGTGCGATGTCGTTATCCCCCAGGAGCAGGGGTGTTGTGGCGCATTGAATTTTCACGCAGGCCGTGAGGCTGGCGGCCTGGAGCGGGCGCGCCAGTTGATTGATACCTTTGAGCGGGCCAACGTCGATACGATTGTGGTCAATGCGGCGGGCTGTGGCTCTACCATGAAAGAATATGGCTATTTGTTGCGCGATGACCCCGTTTATGCGGCCAAGGCCGAGCGGTTTTCGGCGATGGTGCGTGATATCTCTGAACTGCTGGCGGAGCTACCACCAGTTGCACCACGTTTGCCGATTCCGTTGCGGGTGGCTTATCACGACGCCTGTCATCTGGCCCACGCGCAAGGGGTGCGGATCCAGCCGCGTACAGTTTTGGGGGCAATCCCAGGGCTGACAGTGTTAAATATCCCCGAAGCGGAGATCTGCTGTGGCAGTGCAGGGATTTATAACTTGGTTCAACCGGCTGCCGCTGATGATCTTGGCGCACGGAAAGCGCGGAATATCCTGGCAACCGAGCCAGAACTGATTGCGACGGCGAATCCAGGCTGCCTGTTGCAAGTTGGGGCGGCGCTCACCCGTCTGGGTGAGACGGTGCCGATTGTGCATCCGATTGAGTTAGTCGATGCTTCAATTCGCGGGGTCATCCCTAGCACCTGGTTCTCGCGGCTTGGCGGCAGCACGGCACAAACTGACGCGGCAGATTAGGGCTCAGGACGGTAAACGATCCCATACGCCATGGCAGAGCAATGGTAATACTACGAAAAGCAGGATAGGAAGTTTGATGGAGGCGATTATTCCGCAGCGGGCCGAGGCGATCATTATTGGCGCGGGAGTAGTTGGCACCAGTATCGCGTATCACCTGGCGGCGCGCGGCCTGACCGATATTGTGGTGTTAGAACGGAATCGGATCGCGCAAGGCGCATCGGGTGATGGGGCGGGTGGCTTTCGCCAGCAGTTCTCCACCGCAATCAATGTGCAGATGACCCAATTGAGCCTGCCCTATTTCCTCAATGCGCCAGAGCGTTTGGGTATGGGGATCGAGATGCGCCAGCAGGGCTATCTCTTTTTGCTGACCACCGAGGCGCAGGTAGCAGAGTATCGCCAGACGATGGCCATGCAACAAGGCGTCGGCGCCCCAGTGCGCTGGCTGGAACCACGTGAGGTTGCCAGCCTGATTCCTGGTATCCGCACCGATGATCTGTTGGGCGCAACCTATTGTCCCGCTGACGGCTGGGCTCGGCCCCCACTCGTCGCCGCAGGTTTTGCGCGGCAGGCCGAGCAGCTGGGTGTACGGATCTTCGAGGGCTGCCCAGTCGTCGGGATTACTACTGCCGATGGTGCGGTGACCGGCGTGCTGACCCGCCGCGCCGCGCTCACCGCGCCGATTGTAATCGACGCGGCGGGGCCGTGGGCGGCGGAAGTAGCGGCCTTGGCGGGGCTTGCGTTGCCGATCGCGCCAGTCTGCCGACAGGTCTTTCGCACGGTGCCGTGCAGCGCAGTCGCCGCTGATGCCCCGCTCTCGATCGATGTCAGTTCGGGGCTCTGGTTTCGTCCGCATGAGGGCGGATTCTGGTGGGGAAAATCCGATGACACTGAGCCACCAGGACTGGTGAAGCACCTTGACCCTGATTGGGCGCAGCATACCGCAGACCTGGCGCGGCAGCGGGTGCCATCGTTTGCCCAAACGCGGGTGATCGGGGGGTGGTCAGGCTTCTATGCCATGACGCCCGATGCCCACGGGATGATTGGTGGGTTTCCCCATCTTCAGGGTTTTTACTGTGCCACTGGGTTCAGCGGTCACGGTTTCCAGCATAGTCCGGCGACAGGCTTGCTGCTGGCAGAAATTATTCTGGATGGGCGGGCGACTACCCTGGATATTCATGCTTTGCGCCCGACACGTTTTGCCGAAGGTGAGCCGATTGTCGAACGCTACGTAGTGTAGGCGCTACCAAGAGGATCACAATGGAGCAATATACGACAAGCCTGTTGCACGCGGCGATCCTCGCAGACTTTGAAGGACAGTTACGGATCGCTTTACACACTGATGATGAGGCGGCAAGTACCGCGCTCGCTGATCGGTACTTCTCTCAATATCCCTGGCTAGTAGGCGCGTTCTATCGCAATGTCTACCTTCGTGGTCGCCGCCGAGCGTTAGAAGCGCGGGTACGCACCCTGGATCGGCTGATCGCCGGCCACAATCCAAAGACGGTACGGTATCTTTCGGAGGGGTGGCGCCACCAACGCGATGAAACGGCTGCCGAGTTACGCGAACTGGAAGGGCAGGCAGCCCTCGATCCACCGCCGTGGGCGCAGGTGCTGCAGCAGTTCCGCGCCCAGTTGCAACGGCCCGAAGGGCGTGAGGCCGAACGTTAACTGTGAAGGTAGGGGGCTGACGTGCTGATTTTATCTGGTGCCGATGTGCGCGCTCTGGTGCCGATGGAAGATGCGATCCGGCTGATGGGGGTTGCCTTTGCCGAGTTGTCGGCGGGGCGCGCACAATCGCCATTACGGATCCCGCTGCCAGATGCTGAGCGTGGCGGGGTGAGTCTTTATATGCCAGCAGCAGTGCCTGCCGTTGGTGGTCTTGGTGTGAAGGTTGTTTCCGTCTATCCCACGAATGCCGCACGGGGGTTGCCCACGATTTTGGCGTTAGTGACCGTTCTTGATGCCGAGACTGGGGAGCCATTAGCGGTGCTTGATGGGACCTTTCTCACCGCGCTTCGCACGGGGGCAGTGTCCGGGAAGGCGACTGAACTCCTGGCCCGTGAAGATGCGAGAACATTGTTGTCGATTGGGGCAGGAGCGCAAGCCTTTACCCAGATCTGGGCCGTCTGCACCGCCCGACCAGGGATTGAGCAAATCCTGATCAGTTCGCGGACCCCAGACCGAGCGGCCCAGCTTGTACAGCGCTTGCGCGATGAATTGCCAGATTTGGGCGCACGGGCGGCAGTTGCTCCCAATCTCGCTGCAGCTACCGCAGCGGCAGATATTATCTGCACCGCAACCACTGCCACCACGCCCGTCTTCGATGATCAACACCTCCGCCCTGGCACACATATCAACGCCGTTGGCGCCTATACGCATACGATGCAGGAGATCCCCTCCGCCACCGTTGCCCGTGCCCAGGTTGTTGTCGATGCGGTTGAAGCCGCTTTGGCTGAAGCTGGAGACCTGGTGATCCCCCTTGAAGCAGGCTTGGTCGCTCGTGATGCGCTGACCACTGAACTGGGGCAGGTTGTTGCTGGCGATCGCCCCGGTCGAACAGACCCCACCGCGATCACCCTCTTTAAGTCAGTCGGGAACGCTGTGCAGGATATCGCCGTCGCTCGCTTTGCGGTGGAGCAGGCCAACACGCTGGGTCGCGGCCAGCGGGTCAACCTCTAAGGACGCTTGGGGCGAACATTTGAGAACAATGAGGGGCGATCTTGCGCCGTGAGGGGCGTATGCCTCATCCACACGAGAAAGCGGTAGCGCCCGGCGGTTTCACTGGTGGGCACTACCGCTTCGATTGATCTTCTCAGGCAAGACTGCCAGCGATCAGGGGCTATGGTCGGGAGATTTCGGGGATGATCGGTGGGCCATCCTGCTCCTGAATCTTCTTTTCCTCGGCGTTGCTTGATTCGATAGTCAGTGGTGAAGGTACAGGCTGTGGCTCACGGCCAATCCGATAGGGGTCGTCAACGACCTTGCGGGTGCCGCGCGTTAGCACGATCAGGTTAGCAGCGTCAACCAGTGGTTGCCCAGTGGCTGGGTTGCGCTTCTCGCGAATGTACGAGAGGAAGTCGTCGCGGTAATTCTGCACCAGACTAAGGATTGGTGCGGGCGCGGCCTGGCCCAATCCACAGAGCGAGATCTCAATAATCTGCTTCCCGGTATAGTTGATCAGGTCGAGATCACTCTCCTGTCCAGTGCCATAGCGAACCCGATCCAAGATTTCGGTCATTGCTGGGCAACCAAGGCGGCAGGGAGTGCATTTCCCACACGATTCATCGGCGTTGAATTTCATCAGATAGCGCGCCCATTCCACGGCGGTAGTGTTGTGGTCAAGGACGATGAAGCCCGCTGAGCCGAGCATCCCGCCCACGACGTTCATATCTTCGAGGTCAACCATATAGTGCAACTGGTCGGCGGGAAGGCAGCCGCCGGAGACACCGCCAGTCTGGAAGCCCTTGAACTCCGAGCCTTCGCGCATCCCCCCGTGAACATCATAAATCAGATCATGGATCGACATATTCATCACGATTTCGGACACACCTGTGTATTTGATTGGCCCTGAGATGGTGACGAACTTTGTTCCCGTGGAGTGTTCCGGCCCAATTGAATGGAACCAGTCACCACCGCGCATGATGATATCCGGGGCATTGGCGAGTGTTTCGACATTGTTCACCACCGTGGGCTTGCCCCACAGGCCGTATTCTACCGAGCGTGGTGGCTTGGTGCGTGGCTGTGGGCGGTCGCCCTGGACTGAGTAGATCAGGGCCGAGCCTTCGCCGGAGATATAGGCTCCACCACCGATCCGCACGCGCACTTCCAGGTCTTTGCCGCTGCCCAGGATATTCTTGCCCAGCAGCCCCGCTTTCTCGGCCTCTTTGACGGCTTGCTTGAAGCGTTTGATTCCTAAAGGAAACTCGCCACCAATAAAGGCGTAGCCAATCGTGGCGTCAATTGCGATACAGCCGATCATAATCCCTTCGAGGACGACATGGGGATCGCTCTCAAAGGTGCGGCGGTCTTTGAAGACGTTTGGCTCACCTTCGTGACCGTTGCAAATGACATACTTCTGATTATTGCGCGATTTTCGGCCAGATTCCCATTTGATCCCCATCTGGAAACCAGCACCACCACGCCCGCGAATATTGGTCTTCTTGACTTCCTCAATGACTTCATCAGGGGTCATCTCGGTCAGGGCTTTTACAAACCCCTGATAACCACCTTCAGCGATATAGTCCTCGATACTGTCGGGATCGATGCGGCCCCAACGCCGCGCCAACCAGCGGGTTTGGCGGCGGAGGTAGGGGTGTCGCTTGAGTGGTGGAATCCCTTTGTAATCGGTGAGTCCAGCTTCGTCTGCCGATTGTTCCAGGGTCATCGGCGGCTCAACGACCAGCCCCTGTGGCTCCAGCCACCCCAGCGCCTTTTCCGTCCAGATATTCTCGCCAACGACCGCCTGTTCAAGAAACTGAATCACATCATCTTCAGTAATGTATCCATAGACAATGGTTGGCTCGTTCGGGCGTTTGACCTGCACAATCGTTTCGGCAAACTCAAAGCCCAGTGAACCTGTCTTGCGTACGATAATCGGCAATTGCTGAGTCTCAATCTGGAACAGCAGATTCTTATAGATATTCTCAGCACCCACGGGGATACTGCCCCCGTGGATATTCACCGTTACAATCGTTTTATCGCTCTGTTGCAGGGCGTTCCACTCAGCGGTCGCACGGGCGTGCAACTGGTCGAATGCGCTACGGTCGGTCATGAGTGTACTCCTTGCGGCGCTTATTTCAGTACTCATCGGGCCAATAGTGGTCGGCAATTTGCCAGTCCCACTATCCCTGATGACTCATCAACGATCGATCAATTCGTTCAGGATTTGATCGACCTTCTCCTGGTTGAGGTTGCCATAGTACTTGCCATTAATCTGGGCGAGGGGGCCAACTTGACAGGCGCCCATACAGCCGGAGAAGACTTCCATCGTGACCTTTCCGTCCTGGCTCGTCTGACCTTTGCGGACGATCCCCAGGCGGTTGAAGATATGATCGACGAGCTGGCCGGAGCCCAGGACATTGCAGGCTGCCCCATCACAGGCAATATACACATTGTCAGCGCGTGGGGTTGTCCGCAAGTCACCGTAGAAGGTGAGCAAAGAATAGACGCGCTGCAATTCGATGTTCAGGTGCTCGGCAACTACGGCGGCGGCGTCTTCAGAGCAGTAGCCCCAATGCTCTTGGATTTCCATCAGGGCCAGCAACGCGAGTTCGTTGGCTTCACGCCAATCACGCGGATTGAACTCTTCATCCATCAAATGCTTGACCCAGGCCAGATCAATCGGCTGGGCTGGTTGGGGGGGCGGAACTGGGTCAATCCGCTGTTCCTCGGACGACTGCACCACTGGCTTCTCCTCACATTCCACTTCGTTTGCCAGAATAGGCCGGGGTTGTGGGGGCACAGGGGGCATAACGCCGACTCTGTGACGCGCTTCACAGACCCAACGGCGAGTATAACAGATGCATCTCGGAGATGTGAGAGGGTCTAACTGCCGTAAACGACGCCAATAATGATAATTGCGAGGAGAAGGAGAAAGAGTGCGCCGCGAATGGGTGTATTACGGGTGAGCCAACTGGTGAAGATTCCCAGCACGACAAAGACGCCCATGACGGCAAATGGTAGCGGTAGCCCTTGCAGTGTCGCGCCTACTCCAGCTCCAATCGCTGCCAGAAGCGCAACGATCAGCGGCAAGAAGCGCAAACTGATGGGAAACTCGCGCTGTCGGGCGGTCGCCATTGCTGAGCCTCATCCTTCGGTGGCGTTGCAAAATCATTGACCGCAGGAAGTATGCAGTGGTCTGGCATGGTCGTCAATGGTTGCGGCAGGCTTATGCTATGATCGCGACCTGATGGTAGGCGGCTACTGGCAGTTAGAGGAGCATATGAGATGAAGGCAGAGATCGTTTCGGTTGGTACCGAGTTGCTGCTGGGCTCAATTACTGATACGAATGCAACGTTCCTGGCCCAAGAACTGGCGCCGCTGGGGATCGATCTCTACTATGTCTCTCAGGTTGGCGATAATCTGGCGCGGATTGTTGATGTACTGAGTCGTGCCTGGGGTCGCTCGGATCTCACGATCATTACGGGCGGCGTTGGCCCCACCGACGATGATATGACCCGCGAAGCAATTGCGGCGATGCTTGGGGAAACGCCAGAAGTTGATCAGGCGCTGGTTGAGCAGGTCGAGCGGTTCTTTCGGATGCGTGGGCAGGAGATGCCGATCAAGAACCGCAAACAGGCCTGGATGATCCCATCAGCCCAGCCGTTGCTCAACCCAATTGGCACCGCCCCGGGATGGTTTGTTGAGCGCGATGGTCGGATGATGGCGAGTATGCCCGGTGTGCCACGCGAAATGATGCGGATGTGGCGCGAGGAACTGCTGCCGCGTGTGAAGCGACAACTGCCTCAAACGACCATTGTCAGTCGAACCCTGAAGACGATTGGGATTGGTGAGTCGTCGGCAGAACAACAACTAGGGGAATTAGTCAACGCCCAAAACCCCACCACTGCCACCTACGCTAAGAATGATGGTGTCCATGTGCGGATTACGGCGAAGGCGGGTACCGCGATGATCGCCCAGGAGATGATCGCGCCAGTTGAGCGCGAGGCGCGGCAGCGTCTTGGCGATACGATCTACGGGATCGATGAGGAAACCCTACCGGGGGCCCTCCTACGGCTGGCAGGGCAACGGGGCATGACGTTAGCGACTGCCGACCTGAATACCGGCGCACGGTTGGCGGCGCTGTTTAGCGACGATTTCGAGGCCGAGGCGCATTACCGTGGAGGCTGGGTGTTGAGTGTCGCCGAAGCGGCGACGCTGGTCGGCGCGGAGAGTAGTGACCTGGAAGCGTTAGCGGCGGCAGTAGCGAGTAATGTGAGAACAGCGTTCCAGGCGGGGGCCGGGATGGCGGCATTAGCGGATCTCAGCCCTCAACCTGACCCGACAACGGGCCGCCATACTGGCACGCTGATTATCGCGACCGACTTGAATGGGCAGACAGCAACAAAGCGGCACGAGTTTGCTTCGACTGCTGCTGACTTGCGGCGGCGGGCGATTCTGTGGGGTGCCGAGTTTTTGCGCC
This sequence comes from Chloroflexia bacterium, assembly GCA_039810045.1. Taxonomy (GTDB): domain Bacteria; phylum Chloroflexota; class Chloroflexia; order Thermomicrobiales; family CADCWN01; genus CADCWN01. The sequence continues at coordinate 7,841 of JBDHWF010000012.1, read as the reverse complement.
TTGAACTATTGAAGATTGTTGAGTAAAACAGCCTGCGTAAGGGCAAGAGTAGGGGCGTGATGTCAGGCCGACAGCAAGAAGCAGCGATGATCGCACAGGTGCGCCAACGCCTGGAGTCCCAGGAAGGTCAGCCTTTACCTGCGGGCCGGGTTGTCGTCGGCACGCGGGATGATGGCGGCCAACGGCAACACCGCTTTGATCTGGTCGCTGACGATCGCTCGGTCGTTGGCGAGATTCGCACCTATACGCTTGGCGAAGGAGGGGGCCGCCCTGCTGGCAAATTCGCCCATTGCTATGCCGCTTGCCTGTTTCTCTTTCGGACCAGGGCGCGGCGCAAGTTGCTGGTTCTGACTGATCAGGCGTTTTGGTCACGCTTTCGGCGTGAGAGTGAAGGGGTGGTCGCTGGGATCGAGATCCTCTACGTGCCGAGCGATGTCAACGCACCGATCCTCGATACAGTTCCAGCGGTAGAGTCTGTGTCAGCAGCAGCGCTTGCGCCACGCCCCACGCGGCCCTTTGCGCCAGCAGATCGGATTCCCATTACGCGGCGGAATAAAGGTGGGCCAGGGCCGCGTGGACGCCACCCCAATACTGGGCAGCGGCGGGGCAAATAACCGTTATTGGCCTGCTTCGGTGTCGTGAATCGTGCGCCAGTCACGGCGGAAGCCATAGCGCCGCCATCGCCAGACCAATCCGCAGGGGTAGCCTGCCATTTTTGCCAGATCCCCAACGAGGCGAATCAGCGGCGGTAAGCTGAGGGCCTGACCACGCTCAGCAAGGCTGAGCGGTGCTAACCAGGGGCGGAGGCGTAGGTAGGGGCGGCGCAGATATCCCGACCCCGCCACAAGCAGCAACGGCCAAACAATGGGATAGCGACGACTATAGCCTATGCTGGCAAGTAGTCCGATATAGGTGCCGTAGCGAATGGCGTGGCGCCGGGCAAATAATCCGGCCTTACCGTCGCCCCGCGCATAACGAAAGTACTGGTGCCAGAAGGCCCGGAAACTGCCGCGTGGCCGGAACCAGACCTGCGCGGTGGGCGCAAAGGCGGTTGGCTCTGCCTGTTGGCGTAAGCGCAGGTCGAAGATCAGATCTTCGCAATAGTCAAGCCATTCTGGATAACCCCGCGCGCGTACCCAGGCCTCCTTATACATGGCTAGCGAACGACTGGAAGGCAGAAAGGTAGCCGGGTCGATCTCGTCCAGCGCTGGTAAGACGGTCGCGCCCATTGCGCGCTCAAAGACAGTCTGGGGGGCTGGGACGAAAAATCCAGCGACAACGGTTGGCCTCCTCCCGTGCTTTGGTGCGGTAAATGGCGCAACTAAATCGGCTAACCAGGTTGGTGGTAACCAGACTCCAGCATCAGTGACGGCGATCAGTGGCCCTTGCGCGGCGGCGATTCCCGCATTGCGGCCCTGGGAAATATTGGCCCCTGGCTTGCTGAGAACCTGTAGGGGCAACCTGGCCTGCCACTCCCTTAACCACGGTAGCGTAGCATCAGTCGAGCCCCCATCGACGATGATTACTTCAGTTGGTGGGCGGGTTTGGGCCGCAATCGAGGCGAGGAGCGTTTCGATTGCGGCCCCTTCGTTCAGCACTGTAATGACCAGACTGATTGGTGCGGCACTCACTGGGGAGGCTCTGAAACTGGTGGGTTAGCCGTGCGGTGAGCCAGCGTGGCCTCATAGGCCGCAACGATCCGCGCAACAATGCCGGCCCAGTCGTATTGCTCTTGCATGAATTGTTGCCCTGCGGTACCCAACCGTTGCCGTAACCCTGGATCGTTGAGGAGTTGACTGATTGAGGCGGCAAAGTCGTCTGGGTCATCGGCAATCAGCAAATGCTCATTATGGCGTACCTCCACCCCTTCGGCCCCCGCCGAGGTGGAGACAACCGCGCAGCCCATCGCCAGGGCGTTCAGCAGCTTCAAGCGCGAACCGCCGCCATAGCGCATCGGCAGCGCGTAGACAGTGGCTCCGGCGAAATAGGGGCGATCATCTGCAACCGAGCCAGTGACAGTAACACCTGTATGGCGCACCATGCGCGTAATTTCCTGCGGCGGATTGCGCCCCATCAAGGCCAGCCGTAGCGGACGTTCGTGTTGCCGTCCCTGGATTTGTTGTAGTCGCGGCCAGATTTCTTCGACCAGCCAGTGCGCGGCGTCGATATTGGGTCGGTAGTCTAGCGTACCGCTGAAGATTAGATCGAAACGGGGGCGCTCGCGGGGCAATCCAGCGGTGGAGTAATAGCCGAGATCAACCCCATTGGGGGCGATAACGAGCGGACAGCGCGGGGCCAGTGGTTGTAATGCGGCAGCGTCGACCGCCGAAACACAGAGAGTCAGATCGGCAATCTGCATCGTTGCTGCCTCAAAGCGGCGTAGGCGACCTTGCTGAATGGTGGAGTAGATCCCCGCAAGCAAGCGGCGAGGCCGCCGTAGATCGGTGGCGGCAGCCCGCCGTTGTAGCACCCATTCGGCATTATGCTCGTCAAAGACGAGCAATGGGTTGTAATCGGGCAGACGATGGCGCGAAATCAGTTGTACGTAGCGGGCCAGCTCGATCCCTTCGGCCTGGATAATGTCGTAGCGTTCGCTGGACAGGAGTTTGGCGAGTTGTTGCAGGAGGGCAGGTGACCAGAGGCGATCCGCCATATCAGGCCGCCGACTGGTAAGCAAAACGCGGAGCCGACGGGCGAGCGAACGATGGGGCGGGGCGATGCGGGCAATCTGTTGCCAGGGCACTGAATCGGCGTGTGGGGCGCGGCGATACTCCTCACCCTCACGCGGATCGCTAAAGGTTAAGAGATCAAGATCATACGTTTTCGCAAGCTGGGTCATCAGATTCCAGTTGCGAATCGCAGCGCCTTGGCGAGTAGGGCTAGGTACTTGGGGCGTGAGAAAGAGGATGCGCTTTTTCTTTGGGTCTGTTTCTGCAATGCTCATCATGTTCCCATCGTCAAGGCGAGTAAGCGTGGAAGGAAGAGTAGTACACCGATGATCACTGCGGCAATCGCCATCAGCCAAACAGCCCCGGCTGCAACGTCTTTTGCCACCTTCGCCAGTGGATGATAGTCAGGAGTGATCAGATCGACGATCGCTTCAATTGCGGTATTGATCGCTTCAGTGACGAGAACCAACCCAATAGTAAGCGTGAGGATCGCCCACTCAATTCGTGATAACTGGAGGATTGCGGCCAGGAGCAGCGCAAGTAATGCCACTGCGAGATGGATACGGGCATTTCGTTGGGAGAGAAAGAGGTAGCGCAAGCCTGCACCAGCGTAGCGAAACGAAGCGAGAAGTGTTTCGGCGCGTTGGGTCATTGTGGCCCTGGCGGCTTCGTCTGGTATTGTGTCAGGATAGTCTCCTGGCGGGCAAGCATCTGGGTACGCTCCTCGGGGGTGGCATCATCCCACCCTAGTAAATGCAGAACTCCGTGAATCACCAGGAAGCGAATCTCGCGGATTGGGTCGCTCTGCCATTCCGCGCTTTGGGCGGCAGCCCGTTCACAGGAGATGTAGATCTCCCCTAATTGCTGCGGTGCCGCTCCAGGCAAGATAAACTCTTCGGTAGTATCAGTAGTGAAGCCAAACGTAATGATGTCAGTTGGCTCATCGTGGTTGAGAAACTGCAGATTGAGTGCGTGGATGGTTGGGTCATCAACTACCACTACGGTCAGGGAGACTGCGGTGCTATGCCCTTCCTGCGCGAGGGTATGGAGCACAAGTCGACGAAGGTCCCCCTCGTCGGCCAACGCAGTGCAGGGGGACTCAATGGCAATCGTGATCGTGCTTTCCGTCATCCTCACCGCTACGCACTACTGTTTAGCCATGACTTGGCAGGGCGCTTTCTGGAGTATAACCCCGATCTGGTTGGCTGGCGACTCGGCGTTAGCGCACGGTGGCGGGTGTTGAAGGTTGATTGGCGGGGGCAGGCAGTTGTGCTGGCGGATAGTCGATGCGCGGGTGATAGATTCCATCCAAGACCTGGATGAAGGTTCCTTTGATCTGTTCAATATCGCGCAACGTCAGATCACACTCATTAAGTTGACCACTCTTGACTCGATCATCAATCACCTGATGCACCAATTGCTGCAACTTACTATTCTGGCGTGGGCGTTGCTCTGATCTGGGGCCACTTCCATTGGTGGCCGCATGAGGTTCGTCGGCAAAGTCGAGTTTGCCCGATTGTGAGGCGGCGCGCACGGCTGCCTCCACCGAGTCGGCCAGCATAATGACCCCAGCCTCTTTGGTTTGGGGGCGCGGGCCGGGATAGCGGAACTCTGCTTCCTGTACATCTTCCCCAAGGGCGACCGCTTTGTTGTAGAAGTAGCGAATCTGGGAGGTGCCGTGGTGCTGGCGAATAATATCGACGATCGTTTGAGGTAGGCGGGCTTTTTGAGCCAGGCGTACTCCATCAGTCACATGGTCGATGATGATACGTGCGCTTTGCTGCGGGTCAAGCTCATCGTGGATATTATCCCGATTAGCCTGATTCTCAATGAAGAATGTGGGGCGCAGGGTCTTGCCAATATCGTGATAGAGAACCGCAACCCGGGTGAAGAGTGGGTCACCACCAACCCGCTCGATCGCACTCTCAGCCAGATTCGATACGACAATGCTGTGATGGTAGGTGCCAGGAGCCTCGCGCGCCAACTTATAGAGTAGTGGCTGATTGGGATGGGCCAGTTCGAGTAATTGCAAGTGGGTCGTAATGCCGAACAAGCTTCCCAGGAAGGTGAATGAGCCAAACGTAATCACGGCAGTGAGCCCACCGTTGAAGGCCGCGAGTAAGGCGATTTGGGCCATTGTTGAGAGATCAAGGGTATTACTGATCAGGCGGAAACAGATACTGACGAGAAAAACGGTGAGCGCAACAATCACCCCCGACCAGAGAAACGTAGCAATACGGTCAGCCTTCCAGAGCGCAAATGTCCCGACCAGGCCTGCCGCCAGGGCAATGACCGCAAATTCAAGTGAGGCTCCACCGGGGCCAAGCAGCCCAAACATCAAGGCACTGATCAGGATAACCACAACAGCCTTTGGCAATTTGAGGAGGACAACGGTCAACATTGCGGCGGCGGCGATTGGGAAGGCGTAGACCCAGGTGGGATGCGAACCCAGGATCAAGCGGGCAGCAACGAGCGGAACAATGATGATTGTTCCAAGCAACAACAATTGTGAACTACGCCAGAGCGATTGCCCAAAACGATAGAGATAGGTGGTCAGCACAATAACCATTAGGGCGACCAACCCTAATGCGCCGAGCGGGCCAGCCCAGCGTATTTGTGGTTGTAAGAGGGCGAGTTTTTCGAGCATCTCGCGCTGATCGCTTGAGACAATATCGCCGTCCCGCACAATCGTCTGGCCTTCCTGGACAGTGACCATGATTGGGCGAACGCTGGCCCGTGCCTGCTCACGGCGGCGGGCTGTTTCCTCGGTGTCTTCGGTCTGATTCGCACGCACATAGGGGCGCATGAGGCTGACAGCCAGCAGGCGGTCATTGCTGGTCAGGCTGGGATCAACACGGTTGGGCAAGTTATCTTTGATTTGCGCCAGTTGCTCAATGGTGATGGTTTGGGCCATCACCTCATCAAGTAAGCGGCGCGCCGCAGTATTGACGGTATCCCAACGAGTTGAACTCAGCAGCAGTAACTGGCGGGCATCATCAGTGGCTAGGTCGGGGATAATGCCCTGAATAGCCCGTATTCGCTCATCCGTTGTAGTGGTGTTCGTTGAACGCAGTTCCGCGATCCGGCGAATGTCAGCGTCGAGTTGATTGCGCTGGGCAATAATCAGGCTGGCGTTCGGCTTGAAGACGCGGAGTCGGTCATCGTTGGCAACTTCGTCACGGCGCTCCTGGGTGCGTACTTCGCTGGTATAGGTCAGGGTTTGGGGCGCTTTAATCGTCGTATTGGCGACCACCCCCACGGCGAGATCAATATTTCCACTGGCAGGTTTCCAGGGAATGACTATCCCACCAAGGATAACGAATAAACAGAAGGCAAAGACTAGCAGGCGTGCTAGATGCCCAATCGTATTCCCTTCGTCATTAATCTGGCGCGAGAACCATCCCGGGCGTAGTCGACCTAGCCGCGGGCGACGTACCACGGCAAACCGCTGCGTACTGGTGGTCGCCTCGGCCCCGTTGGTCGTAGTATCAAGTTGGCGGGGTGGTCGCGGCGCTGTCACCGTGGCCCTATTTTCACGTATCGTAGAAGATTGTTGCGCCGGTAGCCGTTGATCAGTCGGCAGTATTGGCGGTGTACCTTGGCAGTGAGTGGGTTAGCTGCGATGGGTTTGGATCTTATTGTGCTGACAGTTGACGTTTCACGACTTCGCTCAACGTTCGCCCATCTGCCCGCCCCGCTGCTCGTTCCATCGCAACAGGCATGACGAGTTTCATGTCGCGCATCCCTTTGGCCCCAGTTTCCGCAATGATCGTTTGCACGAGCGTTTCAACCTCTGCTGGCGTGAGTCCGGCAGGGAGGTATTCTTGCAAGATCGCCAGTTGTCCCCCTTCACGCTCAACCAGATCCTGCCGCCCAGCCCGCGCAAACTGCTCAATGGCGTCCTGCCGTTGCTTGATCTGTCGTTGGAGTACGGCAAGCTCTTCTTCATCGCTCAACGGTTCATCACGCTCAGCAGCCCGCTGAAGATCAGTGACAACGCTGGCATCGTCCAGATCATCAGGAACCTGGATTCGAGCGATCTGGGCATTTTTGAAGGCGGCACGTAGATAACGAATAACATCACGCCGGACAGTATCGCCCGAACGCATTGCCTCTTTGAGATCAACCATAACGCGGTCGTCAAGTGTTCCCATCTATTCCTAACGTCCTATTGGTGCTGCCTATTTCGGTGGAGCCCTAGCATCGCACTATGCGCTGATGATGCGCTAGCGTGTCGTCAGGCAAGCAGTGGATATGTGGCGAACAATTGGCTCTGCCATCGGTGGTACCGCGCTACTTCCCGAATTCTAAGTATAGGAGGCAGGTGATACTGCGTCAATGATCAGGCGCCGTGCCTTGTTTTGGCAGAAGCCGAGGCCGATTTTCTGGTGGTTTTTCGCGATTGATTAACCGTTGCCTGTACGCTACGGATGGCAGTTGTACGTACCGGGCAAGCCCACTGACTGCTATACTCATTTAGGCTCACCTCGTGTAGCCTTTCGCGTTTGCTGATCATGATTTGCGTAGGGAACGTTCATGCCCGAATTACCTGAAGTTGAGACAGTACGCCGGGGATTAGCCGCACAGATTGTGGGACGCACCTTGACCGGCGTGAGCTTTGTTGAGTGGCCGCGCACGCTTGAGAACTGTGCGCCAGAGGAGTTATCACAGCAGCTTGCGGGGCAACAGGTGACTGCTGTGGCCCGTCGTGCGAAATTTCTTGTCCTCAAGCTCAGTGCTGACGATGCGCTGATTGTCCATTTGCGGATGACTGGGCAGTTGGTGGTTGCTCCGCAGGATGCCCCGCGTGAACGATTTGCGCGGATCGCTTTTGGCTTTACCGATGGCGAAGAATTGCGGTTCAGCGATATGCGGCGGTTTGGGCGGATCGGGTTCTACGATGCCGCAACATTAGCCGAGCGATTCCGTGATCTTGGGCCTGAGCCGCTTGCCGCTGACTGGACCGCGCAAGATTTTGTCGCGGCATTGCGGCAACGGCATACGCGGATTAAGCCGCTCCTGCTCGACCAATCGTTCGTCGCAGGGCTGGGCAATATCTATGCTGATGAAGCCTTATTTCGGGCCAAAGTTCATCCCCTCACCCCCGCCGACATAATTCCAGCGCAGCAGGCGACGGCGTTGCATACCGCCATTCGTGAACTGTTGTGTGAG
>JBDHWF010000011.1:0-51485 GCA_039810045.1 Chloroflexia bacterium | reverse complement strand
TACACGATCATTGCCAACGATCCCTACGTTGAGCCAGAGGTTGCCCAGGAACTTGGGGTTGAGTTGGTGGGGCTTGACGACCTGCTGAAACGGGCCGATGTGGTAACGCTGCATTGCTTCCTGAATGCCGAAACGCGACACCTGATGAATGCCGAGCGGTTCGCGTTGATGAAGCCCTCCGCGATCATCATCAACACTTCGCGCGGGCCAGTGATCGACGAACAAGCGTTGATCGCCGCGTTGCAAAACGGGACGATTGCCGGGGCAGGGCTGGATGTGATGGAAGTGGAGCCGTTGCCTGCGGAAAGCCCATTGATGAAGCTGGACAACGTGGTTCTCTCCGCGCATATTGCGGGGACCTCCGTGGAAGGACACAATCGGATGCGGGTGCGGGCTGGCGAAGTTGCGATTCAGGTTGCTGGTGGGGGGCTGCCCCAGCGGCATATGGTGGCAAACAAAGGCTTGTACGACCAGCTCAGTGCTGCGCCAGAGTTGGCGATGATTCCGCGCAATTAGGATACTATCTCACCGCTTTGCCCAGGTGATTGCACCACGGTCAATCACCTGGGCATTGTGCATAGTCGTTAGGGCATCTTGCAACATTAGCGGCTCCGTGTTATCGTCCCCCATAGGCTTCCCGATTGGTCAGACCAGAAAGGGTTGGTAGCAATCTCAGCGTAGCAGCGCCGCAGTGCTTTGTTGCGTGTTGGTGCTGTTGGGGAAGGGTGGCAAAAAATGGCAGTTCTTTCACCAACAAATCCACAGCGAGGTGATGAGCGAAGCTCACAACTCCAGCGGTTGCTTGGGCGTGACTTTGCGATTGCCTGGCTATTCCTGCTACCGCTGGTAGCAGTATTAGTTGGGTTGATCGCCTATCCGTTTGTTTCGGCAATCTGGCTCAGTTTCCAGCGGAAGATGGTTGGGGGCGAGGCCACCTTCATTGGGGTAGGCAATTACTATACCCTGCTCACCAATCCCGTCTATAACTTCTTCACCTCGGTGCGGGTTTCACTGGTCTATGTCGCTGTCTCGATTGGTCTGAAGTTTATTCTGGGCATGGCGATGGCGCTGTTGCTGAATGAAAAGTTTCGTGGGCGTACGCTGATGCGCGGGATTCTGTTCCTGCCATGGGCCATGCCAACCATGATCGTGGCGCTGGCCTGGCGCTGGATCTATGAAGGTTCGCCAAGCGGTCTATTCAATATGATCCTGATCGATTACCTCGGTAGCGATACGGTGGTGCAGTGGCTGGCGAATCCGAAGATCGCCCTCTGGTCGGTGATTATTGCCACGATCTGGCAGGGGACGCCGTTTTGGACGATGATGTTTTTGGCTGGGATGCAGGCGATTCCGCAGGAAATGTATGAGGCGGCGAAGATCGATGGCGCGAATGTCTTCCAGCGGTTCTTCGGGATTACGATGCCGTTACTACGCTCGGTAATCGTCATTACCACGCTGCTGTCCACTATCTGGACAGCGAATAGTATCAACTTTATCTACGTCCTGACGAAGGGCGGGCCAGTCAATGCGACGATGACCTTCCCGATGTTGGCGTTTGACCTGGGGATTATTGGGGCGCGGCAAATGGGTTTAGCTGCTGCTGTCTCGGTGATGTTCTTCCCCTTCTTCATTGTGGCAATCTTCTTCCTGACCAAGCAGATGCTGGCGAATGACGCCCGGGCCTGATCGAGACGGCACGCGTTAGGAGGTGATTCGATGGCTGTGATAAGTCGTTCCGCCCCTCGCACTACGCCCAGTTTGCTGACCGGGAAATTCGCCCGTGGCTTGTTGCGGCGGGTGTTACTGTGGGCTGGGCTGGCGTTCTTTACTGTCTGGACAGTGCTGCCGCTGGTCTGGATCGTGACCACTTCGATCAAGACCGATAAGGAACTGTATCAGGAAGCGACGATCTGGCCCCGCACCGTTACCTGGAAACATTATGACCAGATCCTGAACCAGACGCGCTTTCTGACCTACTTCAAGAACAGTATGATCGTGGCGATCTCGACAATGCTGATCGCCATGGTCATCGGGGTATTGGCTGCCTACGCCATTTCACGGTTGAACTTCCGCGGGCGGGTGTTCATGGCCCGCACGACGATTGTGACCTATCTGGTGCCGGGGGCGTTGCTCTTTATCCCCTTATTCCAGATCGCCTATCGGCTGCATCTTACCGATAAGGCGCTGGGTTTGGTGGTCATTTATCTGGTGCACTCGGTACCATTCTGCACCTGGCTGATCATCTCCTACTTCAATACGATTCCCTATGAGCTTGAAGAAGCCGCCCTGGTTGATGGGGCTACGCGGGTGCAGGCGTTGACCAGAATTGTCTTGCCGTTGGCGTTGCCAGCGTTGGCGGTGACTGCCCTCTATGCCTTTACAGGGTCGTGGAATGAGTTTCTCTTTGCGCTCTTGTTAATCAGTCGGGATTCCCAGAAGACGATTCCCTCTGGTCTCGCCGGGTTAATTAATGGCGACACCTATCAGTGGGGCGCGTTGATGGCAGGTGCGTTGATTTCGTCAATTCCGCCAGTATTGATTTATATTCTGGCGCAAAAATGGGTTGTTTCTGGGTTGGCTGGTGGTGCAGTCAAGGGCTAGAACGGGATAGTGGCCGGTAGATGATGGAAGGAGTACAGTAGGGTAATGAACGAGCAAGGTAAAACGTTCAATCGGCGGCAATTTCTCAAACAAACCCTGGGCCTAGGCGCCGTTGTCGGGGTTGGCGCACTCCTCGCCGCTTGCGGGGGCGATGCGATTGCTCCCACAGCGACAAAGGGCGCGGCATCGTCAGCACCCTCAACCGCCGCGTCAGCAGCCCCTTCGGCGGCGGCCTCGACGGCGGCAGGCTCCGCCGCCCCCTCTGCCGCGGCCTCGGCTGCTGGTGGGGCGAGTACGGCGACACGGCCAGCGGGGAGCGGGGCCACGCCAGGCACAGGCGCAGCAGCGACACCAGGAGGGGCAGGAGCCGCTCCAATTGCCGCAACCGCTCCATACAAGCCACCAGCATCGTTCAGTGGCAAACTGACGGCATGGGGGATTGTGAGCTTTACCACCGCAGGCGATGCGTTGCTGAGCCAGCAGATGCAGGACTGGGGGAAGGCAAACAAGGTCGAAGTCGAATATGTGGCGTTGCCAGGGTCTGACTATGATCAGAAACTGACTGCTGCGGTGGAGACTGGTGCCCTGCCCGATGTCGTGATGATGAGTGGCACGAACACGATCTACTATGCGGGGCAGAATCGCCTCGTTGATCTCACCGATGTGTATAACAGCGTGAAAGATCTCGGTGGTGGGATGTGGCCCGCATTGCTGCCGAATGTGCAGGTGGGCGACAAGATCTACTCGATCCCAATGGAGTCTGACCTTTCTGTCCTCTATGCTCGCCTCGATCTCTGCGAGAAGGCGACAGGCAAGCGGCAAGCGCCAACCACGCTCGACGAGATGGACGCGATCATGCGTAAAGTCAACGAGCCACCAAAGCAATATGGCTTCGGGATCACTCTTGGGCGCACGCCAGACGGCGATGGCAATATCCAGACGATCATCTTTGCCGATGGCGGTACGCTGGTGGACAAAGACGGCAATCCCGCGATCAATAACCCCGGAACGATTTCCGCCTTGAACCGCGTACAGACCTGGTGGAAAGACAAGCTGATTCCACCAGATTCGCCAGGGTGGGACGACAGTTCCAACAACAAATCGTACCAGTCGCGGCAGTCAGCCTTCGTGATCAACCCTGCGTCGATCTTCGCGTTCCTGGAGCAGAACGATAAAGAGCTGCTGGCGAATACGGTCCAGGCCTCGCTGCCAAAGGGCAAAGTTGGCTCCTTCCCCACTGCGGGCACTTGGTCGTGGAGCGTCTTCTCCTCCAGTAAGAATGTCGATGCGGGGAAGGCGATGATCCAGAATATTATGCAGCCAGACAAACTTCAGGCGGTCTACGAAAAGGTTGGTGGTCGCTGGTATCCCGTCTACAAAGAACTCAGCAACGCGAAGTGGTGGAAAGATCGCCCCTACTTCGATGAGTTCCCCAAGATCCTGGAATCGGCCCGCGCCGCCTGGTACCCAGCGGTAGCGACGCCAAAACTCCTCTCGCAACTCAGTTCGGCAGGCCAACGTCGGATCTACTCAGAGATGGTGCAAGATGTTGTCGTCAACAACAAGTCACCTGAAGATGCAGCGAAGGCCGCTCAGGAGAAGATGGTACAGGCATTTGCCGAGGTGAAGTAAGGCTAGTACGAAATGGGCCAGCACAAACTTGTGCTGGCCCATTTTCTTGGGCTGGCTATGGTGTAGTGTGCGGTTTGAACGGAAGGAGTATGCTAGCGATGGCTATGAAAGTCCAACTCGCCGATGTGTTGCCCCCCTATCCGAATCATCTGTGGACGATTGCGAAGCAACTGGGCGTGACCCATGCGGTTACTGGTATTCCCGATACTCCAGATGGCCCCCCACCGTGGGATTATATGCACCTGTTGCGCCTGAAGCAGCGGTTTCAGGATGCAGGCTTCGAGTTAGCCGTGATTGAGTCGGCCCCCGCCAGTATCCATGAGCCGATCAAGCTGGGCGCACCCAACCGCGATGAGCGGATCGAGCGGTTCTGCGAACTGGTGGAAAATATGGGGCGGGTTGGTATCCCGATTATGTGCCACAACTTTATGGCGGGCTTCGGCTGGCTGCGGACCTCGATGTCCACCCCTACCCGTGGTGGGGCATTGGTGTCCAGCTATGATCACTCGTTGATGAAAGATGCTCCACTAACTGAGTTTGGCGAGATTACCGAGGAACAACTTTGGGACAATATGCAAGCCTTTTTGACGAAGGTTGTCCCCGTGGCAGAGAAAGCCGGGGTGAAATTAGCGGTTCATCCCGACGATCCACCACTGTCGCCGATCCGCGGGATTGGGCGGATTCTGACGAATCCCGACAATTTTCAGCGCGTGATTGATATGGTGCCTAGCCCGAATAATGGGATCACGTTCTGTCAGGGAAATTTCTCGGCAATGGGTGTCGATGTCCCAGCAACGATTCGCCACTTTGGTCGCCAAAACCAGATTCACTTTGTCCACTTCCGCGACGTGCAGGGCACTCCCGACAAGTTCTCTGAAACCTTCCACGAAGCAGGGCAAACCGATATGTTTGAGGCGATGCGGGCCTATAGCGATGTTGATTTCACTGGCCCAATGCGCCTGGATCATGCGCCCACGATGGCCGGAGAAAGTAACAATAATCCGGGCTATGAGACAATGGGCCGCCTCTTTGCCATTGGGTATATGAAAGGGCTGATGGAAGGGGTCAAGAAGCTGGACGCTGCCAGCTAGCCAAACCAGTGCGCAAATCGTGCAGCGATGCCGTCTGGTGAGCATTCGGCTCACCAGACGGCTTTTTGCCAAGCGGCAACTCGTTGTTATACTGGAAACTGCCAAGGAGTTCTGCCTTTGTTGTATGGTTGCTTCATGGAAGGAAAACGCGTGTGAACGAGATTACTGCTTATCGCGAGTTGATCGATGGTATGGTGACCATGTTCGATGCCCAACTGGCCGAGACGCCCGACGATAAACTCTATCAGCGGCCTGGCCCCTCACAGAATCCACCGGGCTTTATCTTCTGGCATATTCTCCGCATCTGGGATCTGGACAACTGCTTGCTCAATAACACCAATCCGCTGAAAGACGATATCTGGCATCGCGACGACTTTTCCACGCAGGCGGGTTATAACCCTGATGGCCTGGGCTTGCGGGGCTTGGGGATGGGCGTTGGGTACAACGATGCCGAGGTGGATGCCATGCAGGTGCCTCGCGAAATCCTCACTACCTATAAAGATCAACTGGTTGCTGCCACCAACGCGTTTCTTGATGCGGCAGATGAGGAATCGATTCGCGCCGAACGGCCTTCCCCGATCAATCCTGCCGAGAAGCTGACTTCGGCAATGCGGCTGCAACATACGGTTACCCACAGCTACCACCATATCGGCGAGATCCGCTTTATCAAGGGAATCTTCGGTATTTCTGATCCATCCTACCCAAAGAATCAGTAACCTGACGATGGCGCGGGTGTTGAGTGGTCGTTCTCAACACCCGTTGCCGCTTCCCTGGGAGATGTGATGCCTAACACGCAGCAGCTACAGGCCTTGGTCTTTGATCTGTTCGGTACGGTTGTCGATTGGCGTGGCAGTATCATCGCCGAAGGTGCCGCTTGGGATCGCGCTCATGGGACGGCCATCGACTGGCCCGCCTTTGCTGACGCATGGCGTGGACGCTACGCCCCTTCGATGGAGCGGGTGCGTCGTGGCGAGCAGCCCTGGACGAACCTCGATGCCTTGCATCGGCAATCACTGACTGCGTTACTGCCGCAATTTGGCTTTCCCCAGCTTTCTGCTGCTGAGGAAGAAGCCTTGAATCGAGTCTGGCACCGCCTCGATCCCTGGCCCGATAGCGTTCCTGGCCTCACACGTCTCCGCACGAAGTACACTCTTGCGCCCCTTTCCAATGGCAATGTCGCCTTGCTCACCAATATGGCAAAGCGGGCGGGGTTACCGTGGGATTGTATTCTGGGTGCCGAACTGGTCAGGGCCTACAAGCCCGATCCAGTCGTATATCAGTCGGCGGCAGATTTTCTTGGCCTGCGGCCTGAGCAAGTACTGATGGTTGCTGCGCATCAGTCAGATTTGCGGGCGGCGCAGGCTGCGGGATTAGCTACCGCATTTGTGCCGCGCCCGTTCGAGTTTGGCCCAACCAACCAGCCAGACCTGACCCCTGATCCACAGTTTGACCTGGTGGCGGTTGACTTCCTTGATCTTGCCCAGCAACTCGGGGCATAGCAACACGGCAGCTGACCCAGCCCACCTGCTTGCGCGGTCATCAGTTGCTCACTTCCACGTTGGTCGTGCCTGGAGTGCGTGCCTCGCTGCTTCTGGTCGCGGATCCGGTTAGGATGGAGGCCCCATCACTCGCTCGGCGTCATCTTCAGGCCGATAGCCCAGCTTCTCCATCGTGGCGGTAATATCCCAGTGCCGCCCACTGTTGCCGGAGATCGCGTAGAAGATGCCAAAATCAAGATCACTCTCGATGGCCCGCCAGGTTACTTGCGCGCAATCGCGAGCGCTGAGCCACATAAATCGCCCAATATCATCTTTCGGGCGATCAAGGAACCAGCCGATTCGCAGGCAGATCACTGAGATCCCATGTTGGTCAGCAAAGTGGCGACCTAAGGCTTCACCGAATGCTTTAGACACCCCGTAGAGCGAATCGGGACGCACCGGCTGCTCGCTGTAGATCGGCCACTGGCGATCACGGTCGTACATCCCCATTACATGGTTGGTCGAGGCAAAGACAATCTTCTTGACTTTCGCTGCCCGGGCTGCCTCAAAAACGTTGTAACAGCCGACGATATTGGCCTCGTGTACGTCCTCCCATGAGGCCCGCGTACTTGGCTCGCCCGCCATATGGATGACCGCATCGATCCCCTCCATCGCTGGGGCGATCTGGTCGTATTGGGCAATATCAGCGACGATATAATCATCTACGGGCGGTTCGTCAGGGATTGTGCGGTTGTAGTGCAGCCGCAAGTCATAGCGTTCTTGCAACTGCTCGGCGAGAGATGCCCCAATCCGCCCCGCAGCGCCAGTAATCAAGACGCGTTTCCGCCCACTCATTGATCCTCCCCTTGCGCGTTTGTTGCTTGTGCCTTTTGCCAGATAGCCGTAACTTCGGTATGGGCCGCCCGAATGGCGGCGTGTGCTGCTACGACTGCTGCCCGCTCAGTATTAGAAAGATGAAGGCGATCAAGGTAATGCTTGGCCCGATCCTCTAACTCGCATAACGATAGAATCATTGGGTGCAGCAGCGCTGCGGCTTGTTGATCACCTAAGTGATACTTGGGAAACTCTTGCATTCATCTTGCTCCAGATTTCGGTTGTTTACGCCTCAGTGGCCCCACCATCCTATCATGTTGCTGCCGTTCATGGGAACATATTGCGATCACCCCAGGCCATAGCCTGGGGCGATCGGAGAAAGCTTCATGGAACAGTGGCAAGCGATTGTATTCCATTGCTTAAAGCAAGCGTGGGTTTACTTCTTGGCGGCTTTGGCCTTTGGCTTCGCTTCTGCTTTGGCCTTGGTTGCTGTTGCCGCAGGCGCAGCACCTTCGGCGGCTTTCTTGCCACCAATCACGGTGATTTTGGTGCCACAGACGGGGCAGGTTCCCTGCATTGCCGCCCGACCATTTTTCAGCGTGACTTCTTTCTCATCTTTCATTTCCTGCTTGGTGCGGCATTTCAAACAATAACCTTGCATTGTTCTCCTCCAATCTTCGCCATAGCTTTCCACAATAGTGGAAGGCAGTAGCCAATCCCTATGCAATAACCCTGCCAGCAGTATATCAGGCACTGCTGCTATTGCAATAGGTGCGAAGGTAGGATGAGGTAGTAATGCTTGAACACCGATTTCTGCTCGGTCGAGCGATGACCTGACATAGTACTTTTGTCTGGGAAGATTACCCAATATGGTACTTCGCAGGCGACAGGGTGCGTGTTATGATTAGGGCCATTGAGTCTTTATGAATCACATTATCTAGCGATAAGCCACCCTACGCTTGCTTGTTCTGGCGCTGGTTCGTGGGTTTTTGGTTTGGATACGCGCCAACTGTGACGACGATCACAGTTGTGCAGTGACCTGGCGCATATTGCTTTTGGTGCCGCTCTCCTATGATGAATACAGCGACGAGGAACCGCAGGAAGAGCGGCGAAACCAAGAGAAATGTGAGGAAAAAGATGAGCGCAGCGCAGGTAGCACAGGTACTGATCAGTGATGATGAGTTGGTGACTCGGGTACGCGGTGGCGATCAGGAAGCCTTTGCCTTGTTGGTCGAGCGGTACAAGCGGATGGTCTATAACCTGGGCTATCGGCTGCTTGGTAACAGTCATGATGCTGACGATGCAGCGCAAGAGACTTTTCTGCGCGCCTATACCCGCCTCGCTACCTATGCGCCAGATGGTCGCTTTGGGGCCTGGTTGTCCGCAATCTGTTCCCACTGGTGTATCGACACGATGCGCGCCAGAGGCCGCCGTGTGCAGACAGTAGCGTTGGGCAAAGTTATCGAGACTGATCGGTTCATCAGTCAGCTGGAGGGGCCAGAAGATCGGGCAATGATGCAGGATAGCTACGACGAAGTACAGGGATGGCTCGATGCCCTGCCTCCGCAATACCGAGTGGTGCTCACCCTGCGCTACTTCCAGGATCTCTCCTACAACGAGATCGCCGAAGCCCTTGATGAGCCAGTTTCTACCGTGCGAATGCGGCTGTTTCGGGCGCGGGGACTGTTAGCGCAGGTGGTACAACGCGCTCGAAAGGAGCAGGGAGCGCAACAGGGCGCAGTAACACAATTGCAAATCGCCTAGCGGCATCAGGGACTGGTCACCGCAGAGTAAATCTCGGCAGATACTCTGGCAATCGCGGCTTCGATCCTGGCGTCATCAGGGTCTTGTACCATCAGCACGAGCAGATATTGGCGATTGCCGGTGATCACCAGAATGGCGTCATTCCGCAGATTTTCCCCGGTTCCTGTCATATGCAGCGCGATTGTGCCAGGTGGCAGGTTGAGCAACGCCCAGTTCTTGTCTTGCTGCCCGCGCATCGCCAGGATCGTGCGCAGGCGATCGGCATATGGCCTGAGTAAGAGCTCACCACTTTGCAGGCGTAGCAAGAACCGGGCGATATCTCCTGATGTTGTGGTGTTATCAATCCCGCGGCTTTGCGCTGCCAAATCATACAGCTTGCGGCGCATGATGGTGTTCGTCATACCTTGGGTCTGGCTAAAGGTATTGACTGCCGCGAACCCACCCAGACGATCAACGATCATATTGGCGGCGGTGTTGTCACTGTTGAGTAGCATGATTTCGATCAGTTGATCCAGGCTGTAGGTGCTGCCCGCTGGCTGTTCGCGGAGAACCCCCGTTCCGCCAACTTTGGCGGCGTCGGTCAGCACAAATTGGTCGGTCAGGTGCCACTGCCCCGTAGCAACTCGTTGGTAGGCAGCGCCAGCAATTGGTAGCTTGATCAACGATGCTGCGGGGAAGATACGATCGGGCTCATCAGCATAATTATTCGCACTGGTATTCAGATCCAGAAAGACCCCGGTGGAGGTGCCCGGTAACGATAGAATACCACTCTGCGCGGTGCCACGGAGATTGGCTTTGGGCGGTACTGCGGTTGGGGCGGGCGGCACCGCCGTTGGCGGTGCAGTGGTTGCCGTTGGCGGGATCGGGATCGTGGCCGTTGGTGGCACTGGCGTGGGCGTAGCGCTTGGTCTTGGGGTGTCCGCTGCGGGCGTGCTAGCAATCGGCGCAGTAGTCGGTACTATGGTTGCGGTTGGCAGCGGCGTTGTACTGGGCATTGCGGTTGTCGTGAGGGTGGCTGCTGGTACAAGCACAGGCCCTGGCGTTGTGGCCGTTTGGCTGGGGCTGCTCGCAGTGCTGATCGCTACTATCGGGATCGTTGAGCTTGGTTGATTGGCCGTGGGCGTGGCAGCGGAACGCAGGAAGGTGGTATGCAGGAGTAGTGCCGTCAGGCCCCCGCCGAGCAGCAACAGGAACAGCCCTCCTAGCCCAGCCAGAAGGAGCGGTATTTTTGGGCGTGCTGGCGCTACTGGCACTGGAGTAGGCGGTATGGCTGGTGGATATCCGACACCTGGCCTCGAAATAGGTGGCTGTTGTCCTGTGTCTCGTTCAGGTAACAGCATTGGCACTGTGGGAGCCATAAGCGTTGCCCGTAGGTCTGTGATCGTTGTTAACTCAGCATGCTGCTGGAGTGTATTCCGCAAGGCTTGCAATAGCTCTTCGGCGGTGGCGTAGCGATCGGCAGGGTCCTTCGCCAACGCCTGCAGCAAGATCTGATCGATTGCAGTAGGGAGCGCCACGTTCAGTGTGCTGGGGACAGGCGGTGGCGTGTTGATCTTCCGCATGGCCATCGCCAGGGTAGTATCGTCGTGGCTATCGAGCCGATAGGGGAGTCGGCCAACAAAGAGTTGATAGAGAATAGTGGCGAAGGCATAGAGATCAGTGCGACCTGTAATCTGCTGATTGAGTAATTGCTCAGGAGCCATATAGCTAGGGGTGCCAATGCCCGTGCCTGGCACCGTAAGGCCGGCACTGGTGAAACTATCGACGGCCTTCGCAATACCAAAATCGGCCAGAATGGGCCGGTGATCACCCAGGAAGATGTTGGCTGGTTTGATGTCGCGGTGAACAATCCCCTGACGATTGGCATAATCGATTGCGTGTCCAATCGGCGTTAGCAGATCGAGAATTGCCGCCGTCGTGGTGAAATCACCTATTCGGGTTTGCAGGGTTCCTCCATTGATCAGTTCAGTGACCAGATAGAGGGTGGCGTGATCCTCGCCGAAATCATAGATTGTCAGGATATTGGGGTGATGTAATCTGGCGACGATCCGCGCTTCAAGGCGAAAGCGTTCGATAAAGTCGGGTTGGGTTGCCAACCGTGGATCAATCAGCTTGATCGCAACAAACCGATCCAGCGATTCCTGATAGGCACGATAGACTGTGGCCATCCCTCCACGGCCTACAATACCCCGCAGTTCGTAGCGGCCAGCAATTATCTGACCACTGAGATCGGCTTCGCCGTGCTGCATCGCTCCTCTCTGACTCTGACGACAGTGCCAGTGCATCACATTGTATAACGTTGGAGCGTTGCAATTTCTCTCGTACTGGCGAAGTTGCAGCGATACTCAGTCAAGCAACCACGCTATACAGCGCTGCTTGTTGCTGTGCCCGTTGCTGGCGACTGTCGCCAGCAACGGGCACGATCCCTAGCGTTGGCTGATGGTGGAGTAGTATTTCGCCGCGGGGTGATGGACAACGATCGCCGCGGTCGATTGTTCGGGGATGATTTGTCCACCCGCTGACACCGACATTCCCAGTTCACTGGCAGCAGGCAAGAGTTGAAAGAGGATATGGTGCTGATCAGTATCGGGACAGGCAGGATAACCCCAGCTATAGCGTTTCCCTTGCTCCTCATCAAGGCCCAGTTCCTGGCGGATTTTGCGGTGATTCCATTCGGCCATTGCCTCAGCCATCGAGACACTCAGTCCGTGGATGTAGAGCATATCGCCGAATTCGCCCCGATTTTGTAAGTCATCCGCGAGATCATCGGCCTCGCGGCCCATCGTCACCGCTTGGAATGCCACTACATCTTTTTCACCAGATTCAACTGGTCGGAAGTAGTCGGATAGGCAGAGGAATTCCCCCCTTGGTTGACGTGGGAAGGAGAAACGAGCGATTTCGCGTTCCTGATCTTCGGGGTCGAAGATGATCAGTTCATCGCCCTGGGAGTTAGCGGGGAAGTAACCATAGACTGCCGCCGGGTTGAGCCAACCACCTTCCTTGGCCTCTTGTTGTAGCCGCTTGAGGTTGGGCTCAAATTCTTCGCGCACAATCCGATCCCATTCCTCGCCCTGCAGGCCGCGCCCACCCCAGTGGAGGCGGTACAGCGTTTTGAGATCAAGGAGTGGGTAGACTTCTTCTGGCGTAATGCGCACGGTACGCACGCCCCAGAATGGCGGCGTTGGTACTGGCACTGTCGTGGAGACTGCTGACCGCGCGGGGATTTCTACCTCTGGCTTGGCCGCTCGATTTGCTTCAAGAACCGCTGTGCGCTCCTGTGCGGTGATCGCTTCCTCAATAATTTGCTGGCGGAACGGTTCGCGGCGTTGTGGATCAGCCAGGGTATCCATAATCTGTAAGCCTTCAAAGGCGTCCTGAGCATAGAATAGCCCCGCGTCGTAGGGGACACCTTCTTCGACAAAGAGGATCCGTCGACCATAGCCACGATTGATTGCGGCTCCACCGACAATCACCGGGACGTGCATTCCCCGATGGTGCAGTTCTTTGACGCAGAGGGGCATTTGTTTTGAGGTGGAGACAAGCAGCGCACTGAGGCCAATCGCGTCAGCCTCGATCTCGACTGCTTTGTCGATGATCGTGTTGAGTGGCACTTGCTTGCCCAGATCAACGACGGTGTAGCCATTGTTGGAAAGAATCGTATTGACCAGGTTTTTACCAATATCGTGAACATCACCAAAGACGGTGGCAAGTACCACTTTTCCTTTGGTGTATCCTTCCTGGCGTTCCAGATAATTTTCCATGCGGGCGACGGCTTTCTTCATCACCTCGGCAGATTGCAGCACGAATGGCAGAATCAGTTCGCCCGCACCAAACTTGTCGCCCACCTCTTTCATCGCAGGCAGTAATACCGCATTTAGTACGTCAACGGCGGCATCGGTGGTTGTCGCCGCACCATCTTCGGCCAACGCCGTTACCGCTGGCTTGCCGATCCGCTCGCTGACCGCGCTATCGATCAGATCTTCTACGCCTTCCTTCTTGCGGTGCAGAATCTGGTAGTGGATTTTCTGGTCGGTGTTGAGCCCTTCTGTGGGATCGGCCACGTCTGCCTGGGTTGTTGGCGTATGTGCTTCGTAGAAACTAATGACCCGAGCCAGGGCGTCTTCCCGGCGATTGAAGATCAGGTCTTCCATCAGTTCGCGCTGCTCAGTATTGATCTCGGCATAGGGTGTGACATGGGCGGGGTTGATGATTGCCGCGTCAAGGCCAGCCGCAACGGCGTGGTACAGAAAGACGGAGTTGAGCACGCCACGGGCGTGTGGCGTAATACCAAACGAGAGATTGGAGACACCCAAGATCGTCAGGACACCGGGGAGGGCGGCCTTAATCGCTTTGATCCCTTCAATCGTTTCAACAGCGGAGTTGGCGAACTCAGGATCGCCAGTGGTTAGCGGGAAGGTGAGGGCATCAAACAGGAGCGCATCTGGCTGTAAGCCGTATTCGCCGACCACAATATCGTAGATCTTCTGGGCTACTTCGCGTTTGCGGTCAGCAGTCTTCGCCATGCCCGTTTCGTCGATGGTGAGGACCACGGTCGCTGCGCCGTGTTCGACCAGAAGGGGCACGACACGCTCGATCTTCCCCCGACCATCTTCCATGTGGATCGAGTTGACGATCGCCCGACCAGGATAAATCTCCAGCGCTGCCTTGAGGACATCCGCTTCGGTCGAGTCGATCATCAGTGGTAATTCGATGCCCATCGAGAGTTTTTTGACGACCTGCCGCATCTGCTCCGCTTCGTCGCTGCGCTCGGTCATTGCGACGGAAATATCGAGAACGTGTGCGCCGGAATCAAGTTGCTCACGGGCAACGGCGAGGACGCCATCATAGTCGTCGGCGAGCAGCAAGCGCTTAATCTTGCGGCTGCCAGTGGCGTTGACGCGCTCGCCAACGAGCAGCGGTGCAGGCTCCTGGATCAGGCTGACAGCGCGCATCCCACTTGAGACACGTGGCAGATATTGAATCGTACGGTCACTCATTGAATCTTCCGTTCCTTTGGAGCGCGTTCCCCAATCGCTGCTACCAGCGCGGCGATATGCTCAGGGGTTGTACCGCAGCACCCACCAACGGTACTTACGCCAAATTCATTCACAAACTTAGCCAGATCTTGGGCCATTTCTGCTGGCCCCAATGGGAAAACAGCCTTGTCATTGACGTTAATGGGGATCCCCGCATTGGGAATTACACTAATTCTGGCGCGGCTATTCTCCGTCAGGAAGCGAATCGGTTCGCGCATATGTTCAGGCCCAGTGCCACAGTTGAGGCCGATCAGGTCGACTCCTGGTAACGCTTCGAGGGTGGTCATTACCGCTTCAATATCCGTGCCTAACAGCATTCGCCCGCTCACATCGAAGAAGGCCTGGGCCTGAATCGGAATCTGGCGACCGAGGTCGCGATTGAGCCGATTGATCCCGGTGATTGCCGCCCGTAGTTCGAGAATATCGACCATCGTTTCGACAATGAAGAGATCAACGCCCCCTTCGGCCAGTCCCTGCGCCTGTTCGTAAAAGACATCCGCTAACTCGGCATAGGTGATTTTCGAGAGTACCGGGTCATCAGCCGAAGGCAACATCCCCGTTGGGCCAATCGAGCCAGCGACGAAGCGGGGGCGCTCTGGCGTGGCCCAGCGGTCAGCAGCCTTGCGGGCGATGCTGGCGGCCAATCGGTTGACTTCAAGCGTTTTATCGCCCAGCCCCCACTCATTCAGTTTCAGGCGGCTGCCCTGGAAGGTATCCGTTTCAATCACGTCTGCCCCCGCCGCCAGGTAAGCTTCGTGGATCTGTTCGATCACATCGGGGCGGGTATAGACCAGATTTTCATTACAGCCTTCTAAGGCGATGCCGCCATAGTCTTCGGCAGTGAGTTCGGCAGCATGAATCTGCGTACCCATTGCGCCATCAAAGAACAGCACGCGCTGATCGAGGGCCTCCAGATACCGGCGGTCGTGTTGGGCCGCCGTCGTTGGTGATTGTGCGGTTGGGGTTACCATGATCCTCCTTTCGCCCACGGATAAAATCTGGGCAAACAAAAAACCTCTCCGAAGTATGGGAGAGGTCGTGTCTGCCCAGGTGTAGTCATACACCGTAGGCAATACCTCCTGGAGGGGAGGCACCTCTTCTCATCCCCTGAGGAGGGATGAGCCTATCTCTCCCGATGGTGAGGCGCGGACTCGCGCTCCATCGTCCTCGGGCTGGTGGGCACCCGGCGCTCGGGTTGCCGTGACGGTCAGCAGGCCAGACCCCTCGCGTCACTCTCGATAGTATTCAATTAGGTTAAGCCTACCGAGTGGGTGAGATCTTGTCAAGGGCGGTGGCGTTTTGGCATCGTTGCAAGCAGGATCTTGAACTGCGTCCAGTGTTCCATTGGGCTATCGAGATTAGGGTATTGTGTCGCCGCCCAAGTCGCAAGGTTGGCATTGGCAGCGGCAAAAATCGGATCAGGGATCGTCCAACTGGCACTGAACTTACGGCTGCTGTAATAACTCAGGCTTTCCGCTACCGTCGTTTGGCGCGACCAGGTTGCCACGACCACGCTACGTAGCGGGTAGCCGCGTTCACGGAGCATGATTTCTACCGCCTGATCGGTTGCGCGGTGATTGCGCGGTTGCAGGCCATATTGGGCGAGAATCAGCCGCCACTGTTCAGCTAATGGCTCGGGCAGGTGCTGGGTAGCTGGTTGCTCTGAGCCATAGAGGAAGTAGCCGCCTGGGCGGATCAGGCGCAGGATCTCTGTCAGCGCGGTGGGCCAATCGGGGATCAGATGAAAAAGATGAATGACGAGCCCCACGTCAATTGTTGCCTCGCGAAAGGGCAGTTGGGTCGCGTTCCCTCGGACGAGCGTAAGCTGGGGGGATTTCGCCTGGGCTGCCCGGAGCATTGGGTTGGAGAGGTCAAGCCCCCAGTAGCGATAGCCGCGCTGTACCAGCGGTAACGCGATCCGCCCCGTGCCCACCCCGACTTCGAGGAATCTGGTTGTTGTTGTGGCCTGTGTTTGGGCCAGAATGCCCTCAGCTATTGCTGCTTCGACTGTGGCGGGTAGCGCGCGCGTTTGGTCGTATACCGCTGCTACCTGATCAAACGTGCGGCTCATGATTGTTCTTCGTGATGATCGCCTTCGGCGGCAAAGGTGATCGTGACTGTTGTGCCACCAGCGGCGTTGCGCTCGGCAGTAATGGTGCCGTGCAGATCGGCGCGGACAAGCGTCCTGGCAATCGTTAATCCCAGGCCCGACCGGGCCTCAATATCAAAGCCATCAGGTGGCCCCTCACCATCATCTTGTACCTGAAGCGTGATCAGCCCAGATTCGTTGTGATCGGCAACAACACTGAGATGACCGCGCTGGCGACCTTCCAGGCCATGCCCAATCGCATTCGCCACAAGCTCGTTGATCAGCAGCGCAAGCACGGTCGCCTGCCGTGATGAAACGGTGACGCTCCGTTCAGGGACATCATAGGTGAGCGCGAGCTGGCGAGGAACCAGGGTTGCACTGGCTTCCTCGACCACTTTTTGGGCGACGGCGGCGACAGTGGTGTGACCAATATCTTCGCGACTCAGAAGGTCGTGGACGGCGGCGATTGAGCCGATCCGATTCACGGATTCAAGAAGCGGTGATTCCCAATCGGCCCCGTTACTACGCCGCGCTTGCATGGAGAGGAGCGCCGCAACGGTCTGTAAGTTATTGCGTACCCGATGGTGCATCTCCTGGAGCAAGGCCGATTTTACTTCGAGCGCCCGACGCGCTTCTTCATAGAGCTCGGCGCGCTCAATGGCGACGGCGGCCATATTGCTGAACGCCCGGAGTAAGGCCAGTTGATCATCGTTTGGCATTGCCTCTGGCCTGAATTGCAGGCAAAGCCCACCCAATGTACTGCGCGCACTGCGTAAAGGCACACAGATCAGGTTAGAAGCTTGATGCTCATCGGAGGGATCGCTGCGGGAATCAGCCATGATTGCGGCTAATAACTCCTGTACCTGTTCATTATCACAGGAGGTATTGTCGGGGCCATTGCAGGCGAGTAAGGTCATGGTCCCATTACGCACACGATGGATCTCGACGCGCTGTGCTTGCACAATATCGCGGGCATGTTCAGCAACGACCTGTACTGTTTCGGAGAGATTAATCGTCGCGGCAAGGTTGGCGGAAATCTGTTGCAGCGTGGTCAGTTCCCGTACCTTGCGGCGCAGTCGTCGGCCAGCAAGGCCATAGAGTTGGGCATTCTCGATGGCGATCGCCAACTCACCAGCAACAGTGCGCAGGAAATCTTCTTCTTCGGGGCGCAGTTCTTCGCTCTCTTGTTTGTGGCAGTTCAAGACACCGATCAGCCGTCGTTCTGGCCCAATCAGCAGCGGCACAGAAACGTGCGAGCGATACGGCTCCTCCCCGAGCAAGGGATCATAGACGTAGTAGGGGTGTGCTGGCGCGTCAGCCGTCGCGATCAGTTGGCGCGTGCGGGCGGCCTGACCCGTGATCCCCACGCCGACACAGAGGCGCGTTTCGTCAACTGCCTCCTGGTTAAGGCCAACGGTAGCCCGCAGCGTCAGGCTGTCTTCTTCTGGATTGTAGAGATAGACCGCGCAGGTATCGGTGCCTGCCGCTTCGGCAACAACGGTGACAACGGTGTTCAGCATTTCTTCGAGATTGAGCGAAGCGGTCGCGACGCGGTTGATCCGATGGATCGCCGCTAATCGTGCGAGTTGTCGTGAGAGCGAGGGCGCGCTCTCATCGTTGTTGATCACTGGGAGATCGAGGGGATTCCCTAATATTTCAGTCATTGTTCCTTTGCCCCAATGCTTCAGTTATGCCTCATCGCTTGCCGGAGTATCGTTGTGTAAGAGCAGGCACAGATTAATCACACTGAACGCTACCAGCGACATCAATGGAATGGTGATGAAGCCAAACAATTCGATTTGTTTGGCGGTGCATGAGGCCCCAGCGGTGCAGGGCTGTAATTCTTCGGGGATGATTCCGTAATAGAGCAAGTTATGGTAGATGGCGATCCCTAGCCCAATCAAACTTAGTGGTAGGGCGTAGAAGCGGAGGCGATGATCACGGAATAGGATACCGACGGTGAAAATAATGACCAGTGGATACATGGCGATGCGTTGATACCAGCAGAGAACGCACGGCACCAGGCCCATGACCTGACTAAAGTAGAGGCTTCCTACGGTGGCAATGATCGCCTGGAGCCAGGCCAGGGTGAGCAGATTGGGCCGCAAGAACTCGGCAAAGCCACTCATGATCGTTGGCGCTTCTCGTTGCTCT
The DNA here is from genome assembly GCA_039810045.1 of Chloroflexia bacterium. GTDB lineage: Bacteria > Chloroflexota > Chloroflexia > Thermomicrobiales > CADCWN01 > CADCWN01. Next base: position 32,806 of record JBDHWF010000011.1, on the reverse strand, counting down.
GGTAAAAGCTGCTCGCGTGTACTCATCTATCCTTGCCTTTGCGGAAATCGCTTGATCGGCTAGATGGTTTTGGGCCCAACACCTACTACTGCTGGGTACTCTTGCTCATCATACCATGTGGTTTTGGGCGGCGGTTTGATGGATGCAGTGCGCCAATCCTGATCAGGATTGGCGCACTGTGATGAAGCGTTGCTGATCGTCTAGCGACCTTTCGCTTGCAGCGCGGCGTCGATCTCGCTGGTCAGTTTACTGGTCGTCACGACTTTGCCATCAACCATGTAGGTCGGAGTCGCGCTGATTCCTTGCTTGTTGCCGTCGCTCACCGCGCTGGTCAGGAAGCTGGCAGTCTCTGAACTGTCGAATGCCTGATTGAACGCTTGTTGGTCCAGCCCAAGTTCAGCGGCATAGCTCTTCAGGCGCTTGGCAATATCTTGATCATCGGACCACTCAAGTTGGCGGGCATAGAGCAAGTCATGCATGGCCCAGAATTTCCCTTGCGCACCAGCAGCACGCGCTGCTTTGGCTGCTGGCACGGCATTGGGGTGCATCTGGAGGGGCAAATCGTGATAGACGAACTTGACTTTGCCCGTTTCGATATAGGTTGCGTCGAGGGTTTTCTCCAGGCTTTGGTACGCTGCCTGACATGATGGACACTGAAAATCACCAAAGACCATCACGGTCACTGGGGCATCAGCATTGCCCATATACCAAAAACCCTCACTGGTTTGGCCTGTCGGGGCCTTCAATGTGCGAACTGCCTGCTCAACAGAGATATTGCTGGGGGGCACTGTGCTGGTTAATGAGCGGGCAATAAGTATCCCAACCACAGCCAGAACACCCACCAGCACCGCAGCGGCGATCAGGCGAGTTGGTGGGCGTTTGGCGGCGGCGGCTTTTGCTGCCGAACCGCGCCGCACCGGGCGAACTTCTGGCTTCCGCAGGGGCTTGAGCGTGGACATTCAGTCTTCCTCCTAAGTCTCTGTACGCAGACACGTCGTCTGCTCTGGCAGGTAGGCAATCCGCCTGTATCCCTGCCGCAACAGCCTAAGCGTGGTAGGCCGCATGGAATCATCAGTAATCATACTCCATGACGCATAGTGCAAGCATGGCGTTTCTGTTGGTTGCCCGTTGGCAGGGCAGCCGTTACACTCCTGGTTCGTACTATCTGGATGCTGTGCAGGCTGTGGCACTCACAAATCACCCGAATGGAGTAATGATGACTGAAGATCGCTATGCACATGGCTTATTGAAGTGGGAAGAACGCTTTAGCACCATCGGTGATACGGGGTGGGCCTTTGGGGCTGGCCCAGCCCCCGAGGTCGCGCAGGCGGTGCAACTCTATCGGCAGCGCGTCGCACCGAATGGTGGCTTTGCGGTTGATCTTGGGGCAGGTGATGGCCGCAATAGCCTTTTTCTCGCTGAACAGGGCTTCGATGTCGTGGCTGTCGAAGCTGCCCCCACTGGGGCACGGCGGATTCAGGAGCGATTAGCCGAGCGGTCGCTGCCAGGGAAAGTGGAAGCAGCGGATCTGCGCGACTACCAGCTTCCAGTGCCGATTGATCTGTTGGTGGCCTGCCATGTACTTCATCTGTTGCCAGAGCCATATCAACGCCTGCGTGAGTGGCAGGATGCGACGCGACCGGGAGGAATCTGCTGTGTTTCTTCACGCGGGCCGATTCCGCAAGATCCACCGGGCTACTATTGGTATCCAACCCCGGGCGAACTGAAACATATCTTTCAGTTTGTGGGCTGGCAGATTCTCGCCACCTATGAGGAGGAGACGCTGCACGACCCGACCACCCTCACCTTTCGCACTGGGGTGATCGCACAGAAGCCACAATAGCCGGGGATAAGAAGCAGCGTGGGGCGACTATTGGGCCGCCCCACGCTGCATTGTCGTCTGTGCCTATGCGTTGGCAACGGTTTGGGCCAGCAGCGACACTTGCTGCACTGTCTGCGTTTGGCAGGCTTCACGCGCCAGGAGACAGAGATGGGCGCTGTCCAGGCCAGCAGCGAGCGGCGTGCGGGACTCGCCGCTGCCTGTCATGATCGCCAGGAAATCGTGGGCAAGTTCTTCGTCGCCGCCGTGATGCCCTGTGCCGGTGCCAGCGAATGTTTGCCGTTCTACCTTGGCCGTGTGGTGGTGATGAACGGTCAACTCCCCACGATACCAGTCGAATTGCGCGGTACCACGATACCCAATAATGGTGGCACCACGCGCCGCAGCACCGCGACGGGTGTAGAAGTTCTGGGTATAGGTGGCGTGCATTCCCGATTTATAGGCGATGATGGCGCTGGCTGAATCGTGGTTGCCCGTGTCTGGCGCAAAGCTGCATTGCCAGTCGTTTGGTGTCACTGCTTGCGTCAGTCCCTGCAAGTAGAACAGGTTATAGGGACTTTCCGGGCAATCTTGCTGACGATCGCAATCGACGCAGTGCAGCCCCGCAGGCATATCACCCCGAAAGACCGTCTTTGATTCCATCGCAGTGATCCGTACTGGCTGCTGGCCTACCAGGGCGTTGATGTAGTCGAAGTCATGGGTGGCTTTTTGCAGCCAGAGGCCGCCTGTTTCGACCTCGTTCCGCATCCAGCCGTGATAGTACCCTCCAGCGTAGAACGGCACGTTGTTGACCGCCTGAACCTGCTCTACCGTGCCCAGTACACCCGAAGCAATGACTTCGAATGCTGCCTGAAAGAGGGCCGAGAGACGCAAGGGAAAGGAGACCACGACGGGGCTACGCGAGCGTTGCGCGGCCTCGTGAAGGGCCAGCAGTTGCTCTCTGGTGATCGCCACGGGTTTTTCCAGGAACAGCGGGAGATCCCGCGCCAGCACGGCAATCGCGTATGGTGTATGCAGCGCACAGCGGGTGCCGATTAACACCCCAGATAGGTTGGCCTGATCGAGCATTGCTTCGGCTGTCGTGTATTCCTGGGCATCTGCCAGTACGTCAGGGAATGCCTGCTTCAGCTGGGCTGCCTGGGGATCGATGATCCCCACAACCTGGGTTTCCTGCCCAAAACGGTTGATCGTGGCGAGTACGTGCTGCATCCGCCGACCATAGCCAATGACGCCTAGGCGCAACATCTTGTCCTCCATCATGGCTGATTATCGAGGCTTGGCCTCATTGTTCAGTTCATCGTGATAGCGTAAACGAGCAAGCTCTGCTGGAGTGTTGCGCGGGTGTTGCAACTGCAGTACTGCCGCAGTATCGGCCAATGGATCGTGGCCGTAGCGGCGCGCATATTCATCGTGCAGTGCCTGTTCGGCGGGTGTCGTTGCCGTTAGCGGTAAGGCGACCCAGGCCCCATCCTGACGGGCTGATTCGCGGATCGCCAGTAACACTTCTTGATCTTCGCGGGCTTTGGCTGCGCCATATGGTGGGTCGGTATTGTTGAGGATTGCCTGCCGCATCCCAGCCAGAATATCGGCGCGGCCAATATGGTCTGCGTCCGCTCCGATGGGTAGGTGCCGATAGGGGTTTTCCCAGACGATCGGCGGGTCGGTTTCCACAAAGACCCGCACCAACGCTGGTGTGTCGCCCGATTCATCAATCTCCGTCTGGATGGGGAACGTTTGCCGTTGCTGCTCACGGATGAGGACAAGATCAGTGCCAACAATTGCCCCGGCTGTGCCATGAACATCCCAGTAGTTCCGCTGGTTGTGATACAACGGGTACTGGTAGACGCAGAGGGCGTCGTTCGCAAACTCGATCAACCCATGTTCATATGGGCCATGCGTATTATCTTGTCCAGCAGCGTTCCGATGCGGTGGCACCGGGGTTTCACGCGTGTAGCCGCTGACCCGCCTGGGCGTGCTGCCGATCAGGTTGCGCGCCGCACTGATCCCATGATATGACCCAGAGTAATACCAGAGGTGAACCTGGGTGACGGTGCCAATTAGCCCTGCTTCGATGATCTGGCGTTTCAGGCGCTCATTCGGCCAGCGCCAGACATTTTCCGAGACTTCAAGCTTGATCTGATGCCGTTTCGCCGAGGCAATCATCGCATCGGCTAGCGGTAATGTCGTGGCAATCGGTGTTTCAGAAACGACGTGGACCCCGTGTCGCCCCGCCAGTTCGACAGCGGCGTGGTGACTATCGGGCGGCGTGATGACATAGAGGAGATCGGGCTGCGCCTCTGTCAGCATCGTGGCAAGATCGGTGAAATGGGGGATCTGATATTCCTCGCCCGCTTTAGCGGCGCGCTCTTGATCGGGATCAGCGACACCGACGAGATGGCAGAGCCCTGGCAAGTGGCTGAGGGTTTGCAGATGGTCTTGGGCGCGGTTGCCAGCACCAAGGACGGCAACCTTCAGATCGCTCATTCTGCTTGCTCCTTCGCTGGGGTAGCCGCTGCTGCTGCCGCTTGCTCCAGATAGACGCGGGCGCGGGTCAGTTCGCGATCAACGTCTTCAGGCGTATCAAGGCCATCAATCCGTTCAACCAGGCAGGGCCCATTGAAATTTGCTGCTCGGAGCGTCCGAAAGATCGAAATGTGGTCAACTTCCCCGTCGCCAGGAGTGGGGAAATCAACGACGGCTTGTCCCCCACGGTGATCTTTGATACAGACCGCTCGCACAAGATCTGCGACTTGTGGCAGGTCTGGCTCTGGTCGCAGCCCTTCGTAGTAGGAGACGTTGCCAGGATCGTAGCAGACGCGTACAGCGGGTGAGTTGATCCGCTCGATGATCAGTGAGAGATCTTCGCCAGTGCCGGCGATCCCGCCGTGTGGTTTGAGGACGATCATCACGCCGCGCCGCTCGGCCCGGCGCACCGCTGGCTCGATCATCCTGAACCAGTTTTCGACACGGTTGAACCAGGCCATCTCGCCGGGATGGATTCCCGCAGGTCGTTCACCAGGAAACTTCGGGGCAGGGGAGACTGGGATAACTAGCAGGAATGGAATCCCTAACTCGGCGATGGTATCGACATCATTGCGTAACCGTTCGGCAGGATCACCCTCGCCCCGACTGGCAAACATCATTGGTGCCGTGAGCCCATGGTGTTCGAGACGCTGCCGCACGGCAGTATAATCGCGGCTGGTGGGATTTTCGGGCAGTAATGGGCCATCGGCGTGGCCTGGGCGCAGGCCAACGTAGCGTAATCCCGCTGTCGCAATCCCTTCCAGGGCGCGATCCAGAGACCAACGGATATAGGGGATCGTCATCGCTCCGAATTGGAACTGATCGGTGCTGGTCATCGTTGCTCCTTTCCTCTCAGTTTTTGGTTACTCAATCGGCTAATGGCAAGCTAACTGAAGCCCCGCCCAGACTGCTGGAGCGATCCACGGCGAAGCAGGCTTCGTGGGTATTGAGGGTGTTGCCCAGGCTGGCGTGTGATTCCACGTCGGTCAGGATCGATTCGATAAAGTGGTCGATCTCACTGGGGAAGGGGTGGTGTGACACCGCGCCACTATTTGGCAAAACGGTGGGGAACGTGGCCCAGCCAAGCGTCCCCGGCATTTTGCGACTGTAGAAGCGATCATCGCGTAAGGCACCATCAGTGCCGAGCAGGTCGATATTGAACTGGTAGGGCATCCATTGTTCGGTGCAGGCCCCGATCTTTCCGGCCATCCCATTGGCAAACCGTACTAGCGCGACCTGGTTAACCGGGGCGGCGGTCGTTGGCAGTTTCGTAAACTCGACAGCACTGACTTCGACAATATCGCTGCCCATCAGGTAGCGGGCGAGGTCCATCGCGTGGCAGCCGCCACTGACCATCGCGCTCACCGACCCTTTCCCCAGGCGGCCTTTTGCGCCAGGGTAGCCCCCCTGTTCGCCGTTGTGCCAGTAATCGGTTTGGACGTAGAGGAGATCGCCAAATGCCCCATCGTCGAGTAGGGCTTTGGCCGTTGTGACCAGCGGATTCCAGCGCAGCACAAAGCTGACTGCCGTCTTGACCTTCGCGTTTGTGACGGCGGTGTTCATCGCCCGCAGGTCTGCGAGGGTGAGGGCGACAGGTTTTTCGATCAGGATATGCTTTCCAGCATTGGCCGCAGCGATAGTCTCCTGCGCATGGCGGGCGTGTGGGGTGCAGATCGAGAGGGCATCGAGGCCGGGATGGGCTAGCAACTCCGTAAAGTCGTCGTAGATCCCGATCTGGGTGGGATCGAGGCCAAGTTGCTGGGCCTTTGCCGCCACGCGCTCCTTTGTACGGCCACCCAGCGCGACGATCTGGCAGTGCGGATTCGCCATATACGCTTTGATATGTTCTGTGGCGACAGTGCCAACGCCCTGTATGGCGATGCCGAGTGGTGCTGGTGTGGTCATCGGTGTCTCCCTTCTCTATAGCTGTTCGCTGGCAAGTGCCGCCTGAATCCAGTCGAGGGCATCCAGGCGCATAAAACCATAGTGGTAGAAGTCTACCCAAGCGACGCCTTGTTCGCGGAGGATCGGAATCTTTGCCCGCAGATTCTCCGCGTCGGTGCAGTCAGGACGCATCGGGCGTAGCGCTACAGTGAGTTGCTTCTCCGCTGGTATCAGGGTGCGGTAGGCGGCGAGATCGAAGCGTAGCCGTTCGGGGTCCCGCGCATAGCCGATCATCGCCAGCCCAGCGGTCGCCTGGGCGATAGCGGCAGGATCGATCCCTTCGCGCCAGGCACTGGCCGAGGCCGCCGCGCCAGTCGGTTCACCCGTAGCGTAGCCTTTGGCCGCGCCCGCCATATCCATCACCACGAAATTGCTGGCACCTGCCGCTGCTACTGCTGCTTGCACTGCGGCGGCAAGTGATGTGACAACCTGTTGTCTTGCGGTGAGGAATCGCCCCAGTTCGCCATCGGCCAGCGCCGCGACATCGGCCCATTCCACTGGCGTATCGGGCAAGGGATCGGCACTGCCAGCCAGGATCGCTTCCAGCGTAGTGCGTACATAGTGGCGCACCTTCGGGCCATCGACTCCTGCGGCGGCGATGGCCCGTTGACAATGTTCGCAGAAGCAGAGGCCAAAGAGGAGCCGTGCCAGTGGTGAAAGTGCAATGAAGCTGCGTTCGTGGTGGTAGCCGTGGTCAAAGCCGCCATACCCCAACGATTCCGCCAGAATTGTTTCCACTCCGCGACTGGCGAGATCCGCAGCCAGGGCACAGGCGAAAGCGCGGACTTCAGGATGGGCAGGGCAGAGATTGGTAATATACGGATCACCGAATACATTCTGCAAGGTGCAATCCGGGTGTCGCGAACCTAGGGTGGTGTTGTGCAGAAAGACCGTCCAGGCGCGGACGGCTAGTTGCCTTGGGGTTGCTGCCGCCTGCAACGCTGCCAGCATATCTTGCTCGGCGGCAAGGCTGCTGACTTGCGGTTGAATCTGTAAGCCAGCATAGCGCGCAGTATCGGGCTGAAAGAAGACTGTGCCACCTTCCAGAAAGCGCACTTTCCGCACGGGGTTATGCGGAAAAATGTCGCGGGCATGATGATAAGCACAGGCCAGCGTGACCCCATCCAACCCAGCCTGCTGTACGCGATCAAGGACCGTGGCTATTCCTTCGTCGTGCAGGTCGGTGGCAAAGAGGAAGATCGCGCTGCGTAATTGTTTCATGGGACTCCTGCGAGGGCGGCATCACTGGTCGGTGCGAAAAAGCGCTCCAGTACATGCTGAAGCGTGCATCTGCAGTAAGGGCTAGCGCGGCTCATCCGTCAGTTTGCCAACCAGTTCACGATTCATCTGCCCGTTCCCCGCCATCAGCCCCCCATCGACCGGGATGATCGCCCCGGTAAGCCAGGATGCCTCATCCGAGGCGAGAAAGAGGGCGGCATTAGCAATGTCGGCAGGTTGGCCGATCCGCCCCATCGGATACCACTTGGTCAGCCGCTCGAAGACCAGTGGGTCAGATTCAAGGCGGCGTTCCCAACCGGGCGTGCGGATGGTGCCGGGGCAGATGCAGTTGGCGCGGACCCCATAGCGCCCATATTTCACCGCCAGATTCTGGGTCAGATTAGTCATGGCGGCTTTCGCTGCACCATAGGCTTCTTCGCCCAATCCCGTCAGACCGTTGACTGAGGCGATATTGATGATTGCCCCGCGCTTTTGCTCGATCATTGCGGGGAGAAAGGCTTTTGCACAGAGGAAGGCACTCTTGACCACGATCGCAAAGTTCAGATCCCAAGTTGCTTCATCAATTGTGAGAATATCATCGCCAATGGAGCGACCAGCGCTGTTGACCAGAATATCCACCTGCCCAAACGCAGCGTATGCCTGCGTGGCGAGTGTTGCTATTGCGTCAGCGGAAGTAACATCAGTGTGACAGGCGATTGCTTCGCCGCCAGCCGCCTGAATCTCGTCGGCCACTGTCTGCGCCCGATCAGCGTCGAGGTCAGCGACGACAACGCGTGCGCCTTCGGCGGCGAACCGTTTGGCCGTAGTACCACCAATGCCAGGGCCACCACCACCTGTGACGACTGCGACCTTCCCCGCTAACCGCATCGTTGGCCTTCCTTCTTCGTTGTTATGCTTCGTTCATATTGTCGTATCATCGCCGTTTCTGCTGCCAAGTGCAACTTGCGTTCTGGATCACGAATCAGGGCCGCGAGCGCTACACACGCTCGCGGCCCTGATTCGTCTTCGGCTGGTTGAAGGTTAGGCTGGTTTCAGCTTGCCGTCCAACATGCTCATCGTCACAAAGCTGTCGGCGTAGGCGCTGTTCTTGAGGATTGGTTCGCCATCGGCAGGCCAACCAGTGACCCGCAACTTGTCACCCTTGTCGAGAACGGGGTTGTTGCCGAATCGCTCGTAGAGCGGGAAGAGCGGCACCAGTTCGTTGAATGCCTGGGCAATCTTCGTGATCGCGGTTTTTTGCGCGGCCTCGTCAGTCCCTTGCCCCGACTGAATCACCAGTTGCTCGATATCAACTTCACCTGCAGAGTCCGTCTTTTGCTTCAAGGGGAAGTTCATCCCCTTGCCACCCTGGTTCGCGGCGCGACCAGCGTTATAGTAGAGGAATGCCTGGTCGTAGGCGAACTGCGGATGCGTTTGGGTGCTGCTCCCCCAGCCGCGAATCACCATCTGGAAGTTGCCCTTCCACACATCGGTATCGACCTGGGAGAAGGTGATTGTGCGTACAACGGTCTTGATCCCGAACTTCGTCAGTTGCTCGGCGACATTCTGGGCAGCGGCGGTGTTGTCGGCAAATTCGGCGGCGACGACGACTTCATAGTCGCCAACTTTGGTGCCATCCTGGGTCGTCCAGGACTTGTCGGCAGCCTGCTTCCACCCAAGGTCTGTCAGCATTTTGGCGGCTTTCGCTGGGTCGTACTCGTAGGTATTGAACTTGGCGAGATCGTCAGCGTTGATCCACTGCTGGGCCTGTACGTCGGCGATCCCCGCCATATATTTGATCAGGCCACCAGATTCGCCGTAGGTGACTTTGGCATTCTCGGCGCGGTTGATCGCCATTGCGAGTGCCTGCCGCACTTTCTTGTCGCCAAAGACATTGCCTACTTTGTCGTAGTTGAGCAGCAGGGCTGCGCCACTATATGTTGGTGGGCGCACGATCCGCAAGCCCAGTTGCTTGAATGCTTCCTCGGTAGCTGGGGGGAAGCCATGCGTGGCATAGTCAACATCACGGGCCAGCACTACCGGGGTAATGTCTGGCGTTTCACCGTTGTAGAGTACCACTTTGTCGAACGCGACTTTGTCGGCTACCCAGGAGGTTGGCACCTTCACCAGCGTCAGTTGGGCGTTGGTGATACTCGCGATATCGATCTTGAACGGCCCCGTCGTGATCATTTCCTTCGGGCGGTACTGCTGGAATTCCTGGTTCATCTGCTTGAACTCATTGCTATCTACCGTCTTGCCGGAAGCAAAGAGGTCTTGCACTTTCTTGGCCCATTCGCCGAAGGTAGCGTCAGAGCGCATATTCTCGCGGATCACATAACGCTCGACGACGGTCGAGGGCTTGTTCATGTGGAAAACCACGCCATTATCGCCATCAGCCTTCACATCATCAATGAAGTTCCAGACTGGTTGGCGCATCAGGCGCAGCAGGGTGAAGGTGGTGACCACATCTTTCGGCCCGAAGTCTTTGCCGTCGCTCCACTTCACGCCCTTCCGCAACGTTACGCGGAAGTTATCGCCATCAAACTTCCAATCGGTGGCGAGGAGTTGCATCCACTTCTTGTCTTGCCAGTAGTACATTCCCAGGGGCATTTCAAGAATATCGCGGTAGATCCCATCCATCAGGATGCGCTTGGGGATACCATTGATCGTGTTGAAGTGTCCTTCAGGTGGGACTTGATAGGGCCAAGCGCCGTGGAACTCGCCACCCTTCTTCGGGGCAGCCGATGCGGCAGTGCTTGGGGCGGTTGAGGCAGCCGCGCTGGGGGCAGTAGAAGCCGCTGCACTGGGGGCGGTAGAGGCGCTTGTGCCTGTGCTCGGTGCGGTGGAACTACTTGTCGTGGTTGGCGTCTCTGTCCCACCGCAGGCAGCAAGGATTGCGGCGACAAAGGCCCCAGCCCCAACACCGATAAATGCTCGCCTGGTAACGTGTGGTTTGTTTCCTTCGCGCTCTGGTTTCGGCTCGACTTCCTTGACCATACAGTACCTCCTTGTTGGGTCAATTGACCCTTACCGATAGGACAACAGAGATCTATCGCTAGGGAGTTCGTGGCGAACGCTACGCTAGTGCTCCCATCGCTTCATTTTGTGCGCAGGCTTAACTGTCAACGCCCTACTACACGCGCTAAGGCGATCACAATGCCAGCAAAGATAATCCCAATCCCTAACGTTACTAACGTGATAATGAACTCAGCAGTTCCCGGTTGTAGAAAAAATAACATTCCACCCGCAGTCAGAATCAGAAAACTGGCGATGCGGAAGCCCGCCTTCCCCATTTCTGGGTCCATCATCATATCCTCCTGGTCAGTCAGCCGCTGCTGCTTGCGCGGCAGTAGCGATTGACCCCGTTCGCTCCCGGACGATGACATGGCAGGCCGAGCTATGCCCATCGCCAATCGACACCAGCGTTGGCTCCACCTGATCGCACAGCCCTTCTTCCCAGATCGGACAACGCGGATGAAAGGTGCAGCCAGATGGTAGGCGCAACAGGCTAGGGATATCCGCGCTGCGGAGGGTGAGTTCTGTTCTGGTACGGATACGCTCTGGGTCTGGTTCGGGGATAGCGGCAAGCAAGGCCCGCGTATAGGCATGGGCCGGGTCAGCAATGACGCTGGGGGTGCGCCCATACTCAACGAGGCGACCCAAATACATCACGCCGATATTCCCGGTCCAGGCAAAATATTTGGCGATCGCGAGGTCGTGGGTGATAAACAGGAAGGTCACGCCCAATTCTTCGCGCAGCTTCAGCAGCATATTGAGGATACTGACGCGCAATGAGACATCGACCATCGAGACTGCTTCATCGGCCACAATGACGCGTGGTTCAAGCGTGAGGGCGCGGGCGACCGAAACCCGCTGCCGTTGCCCGCCGCTGAGTTGGTGTGGATAAATATGTAAGAAATTATCAGGTGGTGTCAGCCCGACGAGTTCAAGCAGTTCTTTGGACCGACTGCTTGCCCCAGCCTTATTTGACACGATTTTGTGTTTGAGTAGCGGTGCGGCTAGTGTCTGATAGATTGTCCGAATGGGATTCAGTGAAGAATAGGGGTCCTGGTGGACAATTTGGACGGCACGGCGGAATTCGGTCAGCTTCTCACCACGTAGGCCAGCGATATCCTGGCCGCCATAGAGCATCTGCCCACTCGTTGGCGGGCGTAAGCCAGCGATCATCTTGGCGGTGGTAGTCTTGCCACTCCCACTTTCGCCCACCAGACACAGTACCTGCCCTGCCTCAATTTTCAGCGAGAGGTCATCAACGGCGCGAATCGGCCCGCGCTTGGTCGCAAAGACCTGACTGACGTGCGCTAACTCGATCAATGGCGTACTCATGGTGCCGCCTCCAAAACTGTGCGCTCAAAATGCACCTGATCGCTATGAATGCAGGCGGCAGTATGTTCGTGACCAACTGGGATCAGTTCAGGCTCGGTGCTACTACATTCCTCAGTTGCGTAGGGGCAGCGCGGGTGAAATTTACACCCCGATGGTGGATTTAAGAGGCTTGGGGGTGAGCCAGGGATTGAGCGCAGCGCGACTAGATCGCCAGCGATTGGGGGCACTGCATTCAATAAGCCAACGGTGTAGGGGTGCTTTGGCTGATAGAAAATATCATGTACCTGTCCCAGCTCTACCACTTCTCCCGCGTACATCGTGGCGACCCGATCGGCCAGTTCAGCAGCGATCGAAAGGTCGTGGGAGATAAAGATCATGGCAAAGCCGAGTTGATCGCGTAGGTTGAGCATCACATCAATAATCGTGCGTTGGGTCAGAATGTCCAGTGCGGTGGTTGGCTCATCCAAAATGATCAGTTGTGGATCGAGCAGCAGGCTCATCGCAATCGCTACCCGTTGGCGCATCCCGCCACTGAGTTCGTGTGGATACGAGGGTAGAACGCGCTCAGGATCGAGTTGCACCATCCGTAGCAATTCGCCCGCCCGCGTGCGTAACTCGTTGGTATTCACCCGGCCCCGATGCGCACGGACGGTATCCAGCATCTGATCCCAAACCCGTAAGACTGGATTGAGGGCGTTCAAGGCCGATTGGAAGACCATCGCGCATTCTTCCCAGCGGAAGCGGCGCAGTTCTTCGGGGCGCAGCCCAAGGACGTTGACCTCCCGCCCATCGCGGGCAAAGTAGGTGATCGTGCCGGCGGGAATCTGCGCCGTTTTGGGGAGCAAGCGCAGAATCGCTAACCCTAAGGTTGATTTGCCTGAGCCACTTTCGCCAATCAGCGCCAACGCCTCTCCCGCCCGCAGGTCAAAGCTGACCTCTTGGGCCGCTTTGACTGGCCCGCTGCTGGTACGATACTCTACGGCGAGGTTCCGCACACTGAGAATAACTTTCCCCTGTTGATCGCGTTGGCTCATTAACCCTCCTGCTGCCCAGTGCCATGAACCATCCTTGACTCCATGATTGTGGCGCTCAGCGTTCTTGTCGTAAGCGCGGATTGAAAATATCTTCCAGCGAGCGGGTCATCGTCACCATTGCCAGTTGCAAGATCGAGATCGCCAGCACTGGGGCCATGATGTACCAGAAGCTGTTCTGAAAGTAGATCGCCCCACGCGTGTTAGCGATATTGATCATGATTCCCCAGTTATCACCTGACAACGGGGCCAGCCCCAGGAAGTAGAGCGCGATCTGCGCGTAGATCGCATTCGTCATCCCAATCGTGAAATTGATGGCAATGTATGAGCGCATATTTGGCAAGATCTCCCGAAACAGGATATGCCCAGTGCCGAGGTCTAAGGCCTGGGCTGCCTCGATATAATCGCGTTCGCGCAACGACAGCACCTGGGCACGGATCGCCCGTAGGAGGGTGGGCCAGGCCAGGGCGGCGATAATTAGTGCGAGTTGCCATGCACTCTTGAAGCTGATGAATGCCGCCAGGAGCGCGAGGAGCGGTAGCTGTGGAATGGTGAGAACAATATCAGCCAGCCCGGTGATTACGGTGTCGATCCAGCCGCCCGCGTAGGCACTGAGCGCCCCAAAGACTACCGCGATGACTGTGGTTAGCGTGGCCGCGAGAAAGCCGACGATCAGCACTGTTTGTCCGCCACGAATGACCTGAATCAGGACATCGCGACCCTGGTAATCGGTGCCGAGCGGGTGGGCACGGGTGGGCGGCTTAAAGATTTGGGTGACATCGGTGGCGGTGTCGCCCGAGGTCACGAGTGGGCCAATGAATGAAACGATGACGATAATCATCAGGACGACAAAGCCAATAAACCCAGCAGTATTTCTCCGCATCATCCGAATCAGGCCAACGCTGCCAGACCCCAGCCGACGGGCGGCGCTGGGTCCAGCTACGGTGGCCTGATTCGTTGAAAGTTGTGCCATTGGCTTCTTCCTTCTACAAACTCATGCGCTCGCTGCAGTCTTATTCGTTGGCGGCGCCAACCCGAATGCGGGGATCGAGGCGGCTATAGAGGAGGTCGGCAGCGAGATTGGAGATAATCACGGAAAAGGTCACGACCAGGAAGATTCCTTGCATCACGGGATAATCGCGCTGGTTGATCACATTACCGAGGATCAGGCCGATCCCCTGATACTGGAAAACACGCTCTACCAACAGCGAACCACCAACGACAAACCCAATCGCGACGGCTAATTGCGTAAAGAGCGGGAGGACGGCATTGCGCCCAACGTAGGCGGTGGTAATTCGCCCATCTTTCAGGCCACGGGCGCGGGCTGCTGTGACGTAATCCTCATCAAGTGCGGCCAGGGTGCTGCTCTTCATCAGCAACATCCACGAGCCAATGGTTGTCAAAACATACGTGACAATTGGCAGTGCCGCGTGGAACAGGGCATCGCTAATGAAAGCCCAACTGAGTTCAGGCGTTACCCCTGGCGAGAATGAGCCACGCATTCTGGTGATTGGCAGCCAGCCCAGGCGTACCCCAAATAGGACGACAATCATCGTGGCGACGAGATAGTTGGGAACCGAGTGGAAGAACGAACCAAATGCAGAGAGGATATGATCGAGGACGGATTCTCGCCGATAGGCCATGATCATCCCCATACTAATCCCCAGCACAAAGGCGATCAGTAACCCAATCCCGACGCTAAAAAGGGTCCAGGGTAGGTATTGCAGAATGATGCTGGAGACCGGGGTACCAACAGAGATCAGCGACTTACCAAGGTTGCCCCGGGCCAGTTCCCCCACGTAGCGCAGATATTGGCTGAGCATTGGTTCGTTGGGGTCAATCGAATAGAGAGCGGTTGCCTGGGCAGCAGCTTCCTGATAGGACATCCCATATTCGGCGACTTGTTTGGCAATGTAGACATCGATGGGGCTGCCAGGGAGCAGGCGAATCACGAAGAAGGTGAGCGACGTGACAAACAAGATCGTGAAGATGGCCTTGAAAAGCCGCCGCACAACATAGCTATCAGTCATTTTGTGCCAGAGCATGCGAACTACGGACGGTTCGTTACGCGGTGGACTATCGATACCCACCGCTGAGTCAGGCGTTGTCACCGCCATAAGCCACTCCTTGCTCACACTTGGTGTATTCCGTAAGCCTGCCCGAAGCGCTCACAGGATTATCGCGATGCGGATATTGAGTCTACTCGCACAGAAAGCCTTGCGCTTGCCCTGAAGCAACCCAACCGATCAGAGTACTGCAACTCGTCATAACAGTGATGTTTGACTGTAGATATGCCCCAAGGATACGACCGCTACCTAGCACTTGTCAATTGCCTGCGCTAAGTACAGCTTGATTGTTCTGCCAGAGCGAATACTGTAGGCTATCTCTCGTTGAACTGGGCCATTGTGGGGCAAATTGGTCTGATGAGGTGGTGAGCAGCATGGTACCTTGCTGGTGACAGGAGCAACAGGCCCTGATTTGCCCATAGGGATACGTGCGGCCCGCTGGGCTGTACTTGGGGTTTTCTTGCTCAATGGGGTGGGGATTGCCTCGTGGGCAGCACACGTCCCCACCGTCAAGGCGCGGTTTGGGCTCAGCGATGCGACCCTGGGGATCGCCTTGCTTGCGGTAGCAATTGGTTCGGTCAGTGCGCTGCTCTTTGGTGGCAAGTTGGTGGCAAGGTTTGGCAGTCGGATGGTGGTCATTGCGGGTGAGGTAGGGTTCTGCCTGTTGCTGGCTGCGTTGCTCGTTGCGCCCACGTTGCCAGTCTTGCTGGTGCTACTCGCGGGGTTTGGGGCCTGTATTGGCGCGATGGAAGTGGCGGCGAATGTCCAGGCGTTTACGGTGGAGACTGGCTATGGCCGACCGATCATGTCGACCTTTCATGCGCTATTCAGTGTTGGGGGGTTGCTGGGGGCCGCAGTCGCCGTTTATGCCCTTTCGCATGGGGTAGCCCCGGCCCTGCACATGGGGATAATCGCCGCCGTATTGGGCTTGCTCACCGTGATTGGTGCGCCGTGGTTGCCCCGGGCTGATCTAGATCAACAGGAGGGTGGGGCCGCGCTGGCCCTGCCCACTGGCCCGCTGCTTGGGCTGGGCCTCCTGGCTTTTTTCTGCCTGGTGGCAGAAGGGGCAATGGCCGATTGGAGTGCTGTTTATCTGCGTGATAGCTTAGGCACCACTGCCGGATTTGCTGCCGCTGGCTACGCGGCATTTTCATTGGCAATGGCGGCTGGACGACTGGGCGGCGATGCTCTGCGGGCGCGGTTGCATGGCGTTCCGTTGATTCGGATCAGCGGGGCTGTGGCTGCGTTGGGGCTGGGCGTGGCATTGGTTGTGGCCCAGCCCTATGCGGCACTGATTGGTTTCGCCTGTGTGGGCCTGGGCCTGGCGAATATTGTGCCAGTGCTCTTTGCGGCGGCAGGGCGCGTTGCTGGTGTGGCTGTTGGCACTGGGATTGCCGCCGTCGCCTCGGCGGGATATTTCGGCTTCCTGGTCGGGCCACCGTTGATCGGCTTTGTGGCGCAGGCGACTTCGCTCACTGGTGGGCTGGGGCTGGTGACGATCCTGATGGCGTTGTTAGCGGTTTTTGCTCACGGGGCGACGCCAGCAGATCATGATCCGACAGCCTGAACGGAAACAACTTACAACTTCACATAACGTTGCAATAGGTCGTCGAGGGCAGCGGCAGGGTCAGCGCATCGCCCGATATGAACGGGTGAGGTCTGAATGATCGTGCTGCGGGGGGCGACCAGCCAGTGAAATCGTTCGGATTGCGGTAAGGCGGCGAGCGGCCCACCCGCTGGTTCACCAGCCGCAATAGCCTGAAAAATGGCGAGATGATCGAGTAATAGGTCAAGATCCAGAGTTGGCGCAAACGCGTGCAGACGGGCGCGATCAACGGCGATCGCCGCCGCCAGAAAGCGGCGCGGGCGCGAGAAGACCACGGCCCCAACATTGAGTATTTCGCCGCGTTCGACACGTGGCACAACGCGAATGATGGCGTAGTTGTACCAACTATCGGGCGTCATTGTTTTAGCCAGCTTGGGCGGTGGGTCAGGCGCGGTGCCAGCCGTTCGGGGCCACGCTCTTTCGCGGCGATCGCCTCTTGTAGCCAGGTGCGTGGCCCATGCAAGCGTTCCCAGATGAACTCGACATAGGCCGCGCGATGCGCCGTGAGATCGGTAAACTCTGGTTCTTGACCTAGCCAGTCAGCGGGCAGCGCAGCGGTAATGTCTGTAATTTTTGCCTTGGTGAGCAATGGGCGTAAGCGACGATCGGCCTCGGCGAGATCACCCGCCAGCGGTAAGAGGACGTGATCCTTGATCGGGGCAAACGGTGTCTGGATCCGTTCGCGCCAGCCAGCCCAGCGGTGATGAAAATAGAACGCTGCCCCATGATCAATCAGCCAGAGTTGATCGTGCCAGCGGAGCAGATTGGTATTGCGGGCGGTACGGTCGACATTGGTGATCAGGGCGTCAAACCAGACAATTGCGGCGGCGAGGTCTGGATTGATTGTCTGATCAATTGCCGGGTCAAACGGCAATGCACCAGGGAGGTAGGCCAGGCCGAAGTTGCTGCCAACACTGCCGCGCAACAGGTCTTGAATTTCGGGATCTGGTTCACTTTCGCCAAAGCCACTACCCAGGTCAATGATGGCTGGTGGTGGTAGGGGAAGCGCGAGCGTTTGCGCCAGCCCTGCCGCCAGCGCTTCCGCAACCAATGCTTTGGTTCCTTGTCCGGCACCACGAAATTTGACCACATAGCTATGGTGATCATCGGCCTCTACGACAGCTGGTAGCGAACCACCTTCGCGTAGTGGGACGACATAGCGTGTGCCAATCAATTCAGGAAACATACTGTTCTTCTATCTCCGCTATTGGTCAGTTGCTGATCAACCACGGTGGCCGCTGCTTTTCGGATAACTGTACTACGCTGTTTAATCTGCGCGTAGCTGTTCAATAGTATAGTGATGGGCTGATCGATAGTATAGTGATCAGCAGTATGGGCAGGGGTTGCTGGGCAATACCCTGATGAAGAAGGGGGGCGAATCGTTGTCTACACCAGTTGATTCTGCTGAAGCAGAGGAGCATCCAAACCTTACTGCCGAGGGCCGCGCCAGGATTCGTGAGGAGCATCGCGAGATCCGCCAGCGAGCGGATCGGCGGGCGCAGGGGTTGGTGATTGTCAATACGGGTAATGGGAAAGGCAAGACCACGGCTGCGCTGGGGTTGTTGCTACGGGCGTGGGGCCGTGGGATGCGGGTTTGTATGCTGCAGTTCATCAAGGAGCGCAACGCCAAGTTTGGCGAGGAACGGGCTGGCGAGAAAATGGCCGTTGAGATTGTGCCACTCGGCGGCGGTTTTACCTGGATGTCGGACAATATTGCTGAGGATCGCGCATTGGCCCAAGAAGGCTGGGCCCTATGCCGTGCAAAGATTCTGAGTGGTGACTATGACATTGTGATCCTGGATGAAATTACCTACTGCTTTAAATACGGTTGGCTCGATCTTGATGAAGTCCTTGACGTATTGCGGCAACGCCCACCGATGCAGCACGTTGTGCTCACCGGGCGTGATGCCCCGCCAGCGTTGATTGAATTCGCTGATCTTGTGACCGAGATGCAGGTGATCAAGCACCCGTATCGGGATGGGGTGAAGGCGCAACCGGGGATCGAGTTCTGAGGCGACACGCATGGTGGGCAGAGGCAGCAGCCAGGGTTGCTGCCTCTGTTATACTCCTTGCGATAATGATCTGTGTTGAAACAGCTTAAATAGGGTCTATGACAAAGGCAGCACTCGTTTACACACCAATCTTTCTGGGCCACGATACTGGAGAACAACCAGAAAACTCTGGCCGCTTGATCGCCATTATGGGCCATCTTGACCGCGAAGGCTTATTAATTGAGCGGCGACTTTTTGAGCCAGAAGCAGCACCGTTCGAAGCCTTAGCCGCTGTCCACACCGCTGATCTGATTGAAGAGGTGCTGGACGCCGCCGAGTCTGGCGGACGCTGGCTTGATGGTGATACCTACGTGTCTCCTGGCTCATACGAAGCGGCAGTCTACGGGGCTGGGGCGGCGATGATTGCCGTTGACGCGGCCTTGCAAGATGACCCGCCACGGGTGTTTGTCATGGTGCGTCCTCCCGGTCACCACGCCACGGTGGGGCGGGCGATGGGGTTTTGTCTATTCAATCATGTAGCTGTTGCCGCGCAATATGCGCTGGATGGGCATGGGCTGGAGCGGGTAGCAATCATCGATTGGGATGTGCATCACGGCAATGGCACCCAGGATATTTTCTATGCCTCGGGTCGTGCGTTCTACGCTTCTGTCCATCAGATGCCGCTGTATCCTGGTTCTGGGCGGCGGGAGGAAACTGGCTCTGGGCATGGTGAAGGCAAAACCCTGAATGTGCCACTTCCCCCTGGTGCTGAAGAAGAACGCTATTTTCAGGCATTTGACAACGAAATCTTGCCAGCGGTACGGGCGTTTCAGCCGCAGTTAATCTTTGTGTCGGCAGGATTCGATGCCCACAAAGACGATCCATTGGCGATGCAAACCCTGACTGAGGCCAGCTTTGCTGGCCTGACGCAGCGCGTTTGTCAGTTGGCTGATGAATGTTGTCAGGGTCGTATTGTGATGGTTTTGGAAGGTGGCTACAACCACGATGCGCTGGCCCGCTCGGTGGCGGCGACATTGCGCGCCCTCGATGGCGAAGCGGCGCAGGCAGCGCAGGGCGAAGGTGAGCAATGATCGCGGTCGTTGATTACGGCGCAGGAAACCTGGGCAGTGTAGTTAATGCGCTCGAACATTTGCGCATCCCGCATATCGTTACGGCGGATCCTGATCAGATTCTGGCGGCCCCTGGGGTGATTTTTCCTGGTGTTGGCGCAACTGCCGATGCAATGGAGAATCTACGGGAGCGCGGCCTAATAGCAGTGTTGCAGGCGGTTGCCGCGAGTGGCCGGCCATTGTTGGGGATCTGCGTTGGGCAACAGGTTTTGTTTGAAACGAGTTACGAAGGCGACCCACACGCTTGCCTGGGAATTCTCGAGGGCGAAGTTCGGCGGTTCTCTGATATCGACCTGATTGTGCCGCATATGGGTTGGAATAGTGTGCAGTTGCGCCACGCTCATCCGCTCTTTGCGGGGATTCCCGATCATACTGAGTTTTACTTTGTCCATTCCTACTACTGCCAGCCCACTGATGGGGCGGTCATTCTGGGTGAAACGGAGTATGGTGCGCCATTCGCGGCGGCAATTGCCCACGGGAATATTCTGGCGACCCAATTCCACCCGGAGAAAAGTGGACGTTGGGGGTTGCAAATCTATGCCAACTTTGCGGAACTGGTTGGGGTAATGCCGCAATCTGGGGCAGTTGGCGCGGCAGTGGAGCAAGCACGATGATGGTGATTCCGGCGATTGACCTGCGCGATGGTCGTTGTGTGCGTCTGCTTCAGGGAGATTTTGCTCAGGAAACCGTCTATGGCGATGATCCTGTAGCGATGGCGCAGCGCTGGCAGGCAGCTGGGGCGGCGATGCTGCACGTGGTTGATCTCGATGGTGCCCGCGCAGGCGCACCAGTGCAGGCAGAGATTATCGCCGCCATGACGCAGACGCTCACAATCCCCGTACAGGTTGGTGGCGGTATACGGTCCCTGGCCGATCTGGAACGCCTTTTTGCTGGCGGAGTGGCGCGGGCGGTGCTAGGTACCGCGGCGTTAGAGGATCGTGATTTCCTGGCTGCGGCAATCGCGTGCTGGGGCGGTGAGCGGATTATCCTGGGGCTGGATGCGCGAGATGGGCGCGTGGCCACGCGTGGCTGGCTGGAAACATCAACGACCACGGCGATTGATCTGGCCCGCGAGTTGACCCCACTCGGTCTTCAGCGAGTGATCTATACCGACATCGGGCGCGATGGTACGCTGCATGAGCCGAACTATGCGGCGTTGGCCGAACTGGTTGCAGCGACGCCGCTGGCGGTGATCGCTTCTGGCGGCGTGGCGCGGCGTGATGACCTCACAAAGCTGGCGGCAATGCCGGGGATTGAGGCAGTGATTGTGGGGCGCGCGCTCTATACTGGTGATCTGATATTGACCGCAGGCGAATGGGAGTTCAACGCTGCGTAGATAAGCGCCACCCAAGGGATTGAGGGTAGATTGTGCTGGATATTCGCGATAATTTACGGGATGATGAACGCCGCAAGCGTGAGGAAGCGCGCCTGAATGCGATGCAGGCGGAGATCGATGAACTGCGCTCACTGTTGCGCGAAAGCGCCAGTCGGCACGGCAAGGTCGAGGAAGCGCAATCTGCACTGAGCGAGCAACTGGTGACGGTTGATGAACGGATCACGACAGTACAGCAAGAGGCCCGTGGGCAGAGTGATTTGCGCGAGGTGGAGATCACCCGGGTTCGTGGCGAGTTTGAAGAACGCACACAGCGGCTTGCTGCTGACCTTGCGCCGATCCCCAATCTTCAAGCCCAGATCACCGATCTGAGTACCCATATTCGGGCGCGGTTTCAAGAACTTGGTGAGGATCGGCACCGTTTTGGTGAACTACAGGCCCAGATCGATCAACTACCACCACAGGTGGAGCGCAGTGCGGAAATTGCGCGGGCGGTACGCGAGGAGTTAGTTGGTATTCGCGCCGAGATTGATACGGTGCGTAACGATTGGCGTAAGACCGGCGATGCCATTGGCTTGGTTGAGCAAGACTTACGAAGGCGGGCAGGCGAACTGGTGACGCGCCTGGATGAGACAAACGGGCGGCTGGAGGCACTGAAAGAGGAATTGCCACCGTTCGATCTGCGGATCGAACGGCTACGTACTGAGTTGCAAGCGGTCACACCGCAATTTGCGCAGCTTGCCAGCGCGGATACCGATATTCGGGAAGAATTAGAGAGCCTGACAGCACTGAGCTTTGATAACCATATGAAGTCGGTGACAAAAGCGGAGGAAGCGCGGCTGGCGAACGAGGAACGGCTACGACTGGTTGAGCGGCTCAACGACACCCGCTTTGCCTCAACAATGGCCCGCTTTGGTGAGCTTGAATCTGCGGATCAGGCGCTGGGGCATCGGCTGACATTATTGGCAGTGCGGCTCGATGAATTGCGCGATGAGGATGAGGCGACCAGACTGGAAGTACGGCGCTTGACTGAGTTGCGCTTGCGTGTACAACTCGAACAAGCCCAGCACGAATTGCAGGTCTTCAATCAACGTTTTGCCGAACTCGAAGGGAATCTGAGTAGCGGTGAGGACGAGGATGAATAGTCTGGCCTGATCGCTGGCCCACGATGGATAGAAACAGATGTTGACACGGCGAATCATTCCCTGTCTGGATGTGACTGGTGGGCGCGTGGTAAAGGGGACGCAGTTCCTTGCATTGCGCGATGCTGGCGATCCCGTTGAACTCGCCGCCTATTATGATGCCGAAGGTGCTGACGAACTTACGTTTTACGACATTACCGCATCGAGTGATGAGCGGGCGATTATGCTTGAGACAGTGCGTCGGGTTGCCAAACAGGTCTTTATTCCCCTGACGGTGGGGGGCGGCGTGCGCACCGTCGATGATATCTATCAGTTACTGCGGGCTGGGGCTGATAAGGTCAGTATCAATACGGCGGCGATTGCCGATCCTACCTTGATCAGTGCGGGCGCAAAGCGATTTGGTTCGCAGTGTATTGTTCTCTCCATTGATGCCGCAGCAACACCTGGGGGCGGCTGGGAAGTCCGTACACACGGCGGTCGGCGCGGCACTGGCCTGGATGCGGTGGCCTGGGCGCGGCAAGGAGTGGCGCTAGGGGCTGGGGAGATTGTCCTGAATAGTATTGATGCCGATGGCACCCGCGAAGGGTACGAGCTAGGGATGACCGCCGCCGTTGCGAACGCCGTGCGCGTGCCAGTTGTCGCCTCGGGTGGCGCGGGAACGCTCGCTCACCTGAGTGATGCACTGGGCGCGGGCGCTCATGCCGTCCTGGCGGCCTCAATCTTCCATTTTCGGCAACACACTATTCGCGAGGCCAAAGCCTTCCTCAGTGCCGAAGGCTTTCCCATGCGGGCCGTAGCTGCGCCTGGTAGTGAAGGGTAGCGCATACTATGACGACCCCATTCTGGCAACGGCTGCTTGAGCGGCCTCGGTTATTGCACCGTCTGGCGACGAATGGGCTGTTGCTGGCGGCAGTGGTCGCTGGAGTTGCGGCCTTTGTGCGCGGTGCGCCTGAAGATGTAACGCCAACCGTGCGTACGCTCACGTACTGCGCTGATGTCGTCGTCTGGGTGATCGTGGTGTTTGCCGCAGCAGCCGAGGCATTTGTTGCTGGGTCGGCGTATCGCCCGCGCCCTGGTGGGCGGCCACACTACCAGATTGTCTTCTGGCTAGGGCTGGTCATTTCCGTGGTCTTGATCGTGGCCTATACCTCTATTCTGCAAGCCTCGCCAGAACAGATTGGCTTCATCGGGCGGATTGTCAAAGCAGCGATTGCGGGAATGTTGCCACTGCTGGTGGGGGTAACGCTCGTGGCTGGCCTGACCCATCTCTGGGTTCACTGGCTACAACCGCGCCTGACGGCCCATCTGGAAGCGAAGATTCGCGACTATGAGCGGCAGGTTCGCTCATAAGGGTGCTGTTCTCGCTTGTAGAAGAATTAACCAGTATT
Source organism: Chloroflexia bacterium (assembly GCA_039810045.1). GTDB lineage: Bacteria > Chloroflexota > Chloroflexia > Thermomicrobiales > CADCWN01 > CADCWN01. The sequence continues at coordinate 9,247 of JBDHWF010000011.1, read as the reverse complement.
TAACCTGATTTTAAAGTTGTATTAATCTTCATCACCTACGTTCTTGCTACAACCAATGCAACGCAATGGTGCAAAAGCGTTCTGCCTTGTGAATGAAAGGAGGCTGTTGATTCGTGCAGTCTGGTAGCCATGCATTGGGTGGATTTTGGTTGACCGAAATGGTACCAATGAGGAGGGGGATTTCATGACAAGGCGATCACCAGGACGTTGGCAACTAGCTATTGTCGTGGCGATACTCAGTATGGTGGCCCTGACTGTACAGACGAGCGCAGCACCAGGATTCAAGACCAGCCGGCCTTCCCAGGTCAAGATACTTGCAAATGGCTGGACCGCAGAACCATTGTTGACCGTTGGCGACATGGTTGGCGACTACCAGATGGCCGCCGTACCCGATGGCCTGGGGGCAATGGATAATGGCAATGGGACGTTTACAGTTTTTATGAATCACGAGCAGACCCCGACTGGTGGCGAGAATCTCTCTGGGGCACGGGTCTCGCGGCTGACCATTGATCAGGCGACGCAAACCGTGATTGCTGGCGAGTATGTTGTCAAAGGGACGGAAGGCTACGAGCGGTTCTGTTCAGCGACATTAGTTGGGCCAGCCGAAGGGTTCAGCACACCAGTCTTCTTGACTGGGGAAGAAAGCGTTGACGGCAAGTTCGGTGGGATGACTATTGCTATTGATAGCGCCACTGGGAAGGTGACGAATCTGCCCTGGTTGGGCAAATTGAGCCACGAGAATATCATGGTTATGCCGGGGTTCCCTGGCAAGGTCGTGACCGTTACTACCGACGATAATGCGCCCGGTGGGGTCTATATGTTCGTGGCCAACTCTCCAGCAGATCTGCTGGCTGGGGTGGGGCAGTTCTATGCGCTTGCAATTGACGGAACGCCATCTGAAGCCGATCTTGTGAAAGGGCAGTCATATACTGGCAAGTGGGTGGCGCTGAGTGCTGATGACAACAAAGATGCCAAGACACTACGGGCAGCGATGGAGGCGAAGGGGGGGACAATCTTTGCCCGACCTGAAGATGCTGCCTACGATCGCACTGATCCATCCGCAATGTATTTTGCTACTACTGGCCGCAGTGGTTACAAGAATGCCGCGGGTAAGGAAGTTAATGCTAAGGGCAAGATCCATCGGGTGAAGATGGACCCCAATGATCCGACCAAAGTGACCGAATTCAAGGTACTGCTTGATGGGAACGTTGGGGATGACATTCTCAATCCCGACAATCTGGAATCTGATCGCCAAGGGCTGATGATTCAGGAAGACCTGAATGCTGAGTTCCGCACGCGGCCTGGTCGCCTGCTGCGCTATGAATTTGCCACTGGCAAAGTGACCCCGATCCTGGAACTCTTCCAACGGGATTTTGCCGGACAGCCAATCCCGAACGATAAGCCCGGTGAGTGGGAGTCAAGTGGTATCATTGATGTCTCCGCGATTCTTGGCCCAAACACCTGGCTCTTTGATGTGCAGGCCCATAGTCTGAAGGTGCCACAATTCGGTGCTATGGACGAAGGTGGTCAGCTGCTGGTCCTCCGCCTGGGTGCTGCGCCATCAGCAACGCCTGCACCGTCGGCAACGCCGATGCCCTCAGCGACCCCGATGCCATCGGCAAGCCCCGTACCCACACCGCCAGCTACTGGTAATGGTGGTGTGCTGCCAGGGTTGCCCAATACTGGCGCTGGTGGCGCAAGTGCTGCCTTCCCCTGGTTCCTGGTGCCCGTAGCAATGCTCCTGCTTGTACCAGTTGTGGTCTGGCAGCGGCGACGCGTGCGCTAATTTCACTAAGCAAAACCCCGCTGGCAGATCAGTGCCAGCGGGGTTTTGCGTTTGTATCTGCCTGGTTTCAGTTGAGCAGTTCAAAGATCCCGGCTGCGCCCTGTCCGCCACCAACACACATTGTCACCATCCCATAGCGGCCATTCCGGCGCCGTAATTCGTTGATCAGTTGGATAGTGAGCTTGGTGCCAGTCGCGCCCATCGGATGTCCGAGCGCGATTGCTCCGCCATTGACGTTCACCTTGTCTTCGTCCAGGCCCATCTCTTTGATCACTGCGACCGCCTGAGCGGCGAAGGCTTCGTTCAGTTCGATCAGGTCAATGTCGCTCAGATTGAGATTCGCCATCTTCAACACCTTGGGGATGGCGACGACTGGCCCAATGCCCATGACCTCAGGGCGCACCCCGCTGACGGCAAAAGCGACAAATCGGGCCAACGGCGTCAGTCCCCGTGCTTCAGCCAGTTCACGCTCCATCACCAATACCGCCGCCGCGCCATCGCTGGTCTGCGAGGCGTTGCCCGCTGTCACGGTGCCGCGCGCGGCGAAGACCGCGCGTAGTTTCGCCAGAGCTTCAAGCGAGGTATCGGCGCGAGGGCCTTCATCAGTGTCGAACGATGTTTCGTAAGTACGGGTCTTCCCGTGATCATCCACGTAGGTCAGCTTGACTGGCACCGGGACGATTTCATCTTTGAAGCGACCCTCTTTGATTGCGGCGACTGCCCGCTGATTGGAGCGGAGCGCGAAGGCATCTTGTTCTTCGCGGCTGATTTCCCACTCCTTCGCGACATTTTCTGCGGTCAACCCCATCCCCAGATAGAGATCGGGGTGGGTATCCATCAGCCGGGGATTCGGGGCCATCCGGCCCGAGACCATACTCATACTCTCGGTGCCACCAGCGAGGATCGCTGTGCCAAATCCAGCCATGATCCGCTCGGATGATTGGGCAATCGTCTGCAAGCCAGATGAGCAGAAACGATTGACCGTCGTGGCGGCAATACTGTCGGGTAGCCCCGCAGCCAGGGCCGCCACGCGGGCGACGTTATAGCCTTGCTCGGCCTCAGGCATCGCACAGCCAAGAACGACATCTTCAATCTCGTCGGCGGCCAGTTTGCCCTCAACCTGGCCCATTACCGCGCCTAACGCCGTTGCTGCCAGATCATCTGGGCGACTGGCCCGCAAGGTGCCACGCGGCGCTTTTCCTACTGCGGTCCGTGCGCCCGCAACGATTACTGCTTCTTTGACCATCTCAACCCCCTGGATATGCTATAAGCGACGAACGGCCAGGATGAACTTAATTCCGCAGTGGTTTGCCAGTCTGGAGCATATGGCTGATTCGCTCTTGGGTCTTACTGTTTGCCAGCAGCCGCATGAACGCCTGCCGTTCCAGTCCTAGCAAATAGTCTTCGCTCACCCACTGCGGACTGGAGAGGTCGCCACCGCAGAGGATTGAGGCCAACACGCCAGCCAGTTCCGCATCGTATGCAGAAACAAAGCCGCCAACTTTGAATTGATGTACTACGAGCTTCAGGATGGCTGTCCCGCCAGTTCCGGTAGCATAGCAGTTTGGCTCCTGAATTGGTGGATGATAGCCAGCATCTGCGAGATCGAGCGCGAATTTCTTCGCTTCAGCAATCTGGCGGTCGCGCCCGAATACGATCCGATCACTTGGGGCGAGAAAGCCCAGATCGGCGGCTTCGGCGGCGCTGGTACTCACTTTCGCTTGGGCGATTGTCTCAAACGCTTTTTGCAGGAACGGCGCGAGATAGGTTCCTGGGGTGCGGGCAGGTGGCGAGATGATGCGTCGAACCATTTCCTTGCAGCCACCGCCGCCAGGGATCAGGCCCACCCCGATCTCGACCAGTCCCATATAGGTTTCGGCTTCGGCGCAGATAGCGCTGGAGGCCAGACAAAGTTCGACGCCCAGCCCAAGGGTTTGCCCGAACGGCGCAGCAATGACTGGCTTTGGCGCAAAGCGCAGTCGTTGCACAAGATCATGCCCGCTTTTCAGATAATCGGCCAGGGCTTTGGGGTCGCCCCCCATCGCCACTGCGCCCACCTCTTGCAGATTAACTCCCGCTGAGAAGAACTGCCCCTGGTTGCCGATTACCAGCGCGCGCCACTGGTCGTCGTTGTCGAGCAGGTCGAGGGCTTGATGGAGTAGGCCCATCGCATCGGCTCCGATGGCGTTGGCCTTCGAGTGGAACTCCAGGTCGAGTACGCCGTCTCCAAGGTCGATCAGGCTCGCCCCGCGTGTTTCGGCCAGGGCTTTGCCCGTCGCTTTGAGCGCGGCCAGATTGATCTGCCCCGCCCCACGTTCCACTGGTTCGTATTGTTTGCTGCCAGGGTGGTAGGCGAGGCGCTGGCCGTTCTCCTCTTTGTAAAAGCTGGTGTTGCCCGCAGCAACCATCTCGCGAACCCATGCTGGCACTGCGGCACCCAGCCGCTCCATCCGCTCAATCGTTGGCACTACGCCAAGAGCATCCCAGGTCTCGAATGGCCCCATCTCGCGGGCAAAGCCCCAGCGAATCGCGTCGTCAACAGCAACGACATTGTCGCTCATTTCTGGGATACGGCGGGCAGCATAGGCCAGCGCTGGCACCGACAATGCTTCAATCAGCTTTGCCCCGCGATCGCCTTCGTCGGCCTGCGCCACAATAAAGCGCAGGCGCTCACCCAGATCGCGAACGGCGTTCGCCTCCTTGATGATCGGCAAATCCACCGAGTTTGCTGGTCGATAGGCGAGATCTGCTGAGGTGGTATCAAGCACATGAAACTCGCGGCCCTTGGGGCCATTCACCTGCTTATAGAACCCCTGACCGCTCTTGTTCCCCAAGCGACCAGCGGCGACCAGTTGCGTCATCAGCGCGGGTGTCTTGAATGCCTCGCGTGATTCGTCATGCGGGGCCGCAGTGTAGAGGTTATCGGCTACTCCAGCCATGATATCGATTCCGGCGAGATCAGCGAGTCGGAATGTGGCGGTATTGGGTCGCCCGATCAGTGGCCCGGTCAGGGCATCGACTTCTTCAATGGTGTAGCCATTATCGAGCGCCCAACGTGCGCCATACATCCCATCGAACGAGCCGTAACGGTTGGCGATGAAATTGGGCGTGTCTTTGCAAATAACGACACCCTTGCCCAGGACATTCTCGCCAAACTCTTTCATCTGCGCGACGATGGCGGGGTCAGTCTCCGCAATGGGAATGATTTCCAGTAGTTTGAGATAGCGTGGAGGATTGAAAAAGTGGGTACCGAGAAAGTGCCGCTTGAACTCCGCGCTTCGCCCTTCGGCGATCTCATGCAGAGGAATCCCCGAGGTGTTGGAGGAGACAATACTGTGTGGCTGGCGGACCTCCTCAATCCGCGCCATCAGCGCCTGTTTGGGGGCCAATTGCTCGATGATGACTTCGATGATCCAATCGGCTTCACCAACCCAAGCGAAGTTGTCGGCGAAGTTGCCAACGCGAATCCGTGAACCTGCGGTAGGATTGGCGAGCGAGGCTGGGCGTGATTTCACCATGCGGTCGTAACCAGCCCGAACAATGCGATTGCGGACGGCGGGGCTTTCCAGCTTCAGGCCCTTTTTTTCTTCCTCTGGCGTGAGCGATTCAGGCGCAATATCGAGCAGGGAGACATTGAGGCCAACGTTCGCGCAATGCGCGGCAATTCCCGCGCCCATCGTCCCCGCGCCGAGTACCGCGACCCGGGCGATAGTACTCATCCAGTCCTCCTTTTCTCATTCAGCCCTCGCGCATCAAGTGGTGCATATTGGTGTTGCCGCTGCTATGGTCAGGCAAACGCCTGGATTCCCGTGATCTTGCGGCCTACGACCAGCAGTTGTACTTCCGCAGTGCCTTCGTACGAGTAGATCGCCTCGGCATCGTTGAAATGCCGCATGACCAGATTATCCAGCAGAATACCATTTCCACCCATCATCGCTCGTGCTTCGGCGGCGATAGTCCGCGCTTTGGTGCTGTGATTCAGCTTGGCGAGTGATGCCTGTTCGGGCGTCATCTTGCCCTGGGCCATCAGCGTGCCCAGCCGCCAACAGATCAGTTGCATGGCGGTGATCTCGTTCAGCATCCAGACCAGTTTCTGTTGGATAAGCTGGTGCCCAGCAATTGGTTTGCCAAATTGCTCGCGTTGGGTGGCGTAGGCCAGGGCTGCCTCGTAACAGGCCATGGCGTTGCCCAGCGCCGCGCAGGCGACCGCGTAACGCGTCATCGTTAACACGATCGCTGTTTCGCGGAAACTGCTGCTATTGCCCAGCCGATTCTCCACTGGGATCCGCAGATCAGTGAAGGTGAGGTCGGCGTTGCCCAGCGCCCGTAACGCCATCTTCCCAGCCATCAGGTGTGCTTCAAGGCCCGGAGTGCCTTTTTCTACCAAGAAGCCCGCAATCTTCCCTTCATTCTCCAGATCGCGGGCCCACACGACGATGACATCAGCGAGATGGCCCAGGCCAATCCAGCGTTTGGCCCCATTCAGCACGTAGTGATTCCCCTCACGGCGAGCCGTGGTGCCGATGTGGGAGGCGTCAGAGCCTTGCAGTGGCTCAGTCAGCGCGAACGCACCGAGTTTTTCCAACTTAACCATTTGCGGGAGCCAATGACGTTTCTGTTCTTCGTTGCCAGCCACATAGATCGCCCCCATCGCTAACCCAGAATGGACCCCAATCCAGGTACTGACGCTGGCATCACCACGCGCCAGTTCAGCGGCGATCAGGCCATCGGCCACCGGGCTAATTCCAGGGCAACCGTAGCCGCGCAGGGAGCCACCAATAATCCCCAATTCACGGATTTTTGGCACCAGTTCCCAGGGGAACTCCGCTCGTTCCCAGTATGGCCCAATGATGGGGATTACCTCGTGATCCACAAAGGCGCGAACCTTGTCACGCACCGCGCGTTCTTCTTCGCTCAGCAGATCGTCGATCGCGTAGAAGTCAACGCGGGGAAATGTAGTGCCAAGCAGATTGGTGCTACGGGCGGCGGTTTCCTGGCTTGCCCCTGGCCGCAGCAGTTCGGCTGATTGCTCGCCGAGGGTAAGGTGGGGGCCTGTTGTTTCCATCGCTGCATCTCCTCTTTGCTGATTCTTGCGGCTGGTGCTGACAGTTCTGATACTGTGTCACCATGCTGCATCGGTTACTACATTGGAGGGTAGCACGCCACACTTCAGTTTTACCAACGACCGTTCGTTGCTCTTTGCATCAGGCTCACTCAGGCTTGTGTCGCGTCGGTGCGGGTGCGGGCCTCCTCACGCAGGACGCGGCGCAAGATCTTGCCAGTGGGTAACTTTGGTAGTTCGCTGCGGAACTCGATCTGGGCGGGCGCTTTGAATGAGGCTAGCCTGCTCTTGCAGTAGGTGATCAACTCGTCTGCGGTCGCCTGCTTCCCCGCTTTCAGGGCGACATAGGCCATGGGGCGTTCTCCGGCGTAGGCATCAGGGATCGCGACCACGGCGGCTTCCTGCACGGCAGGATGGGTGAACAAGACTTCTTCGACCTCGCGCGGCCAGACCTTGAAGCCCCCCGCATTGATCATATCTTTTTTGCGGTCTACGAGAGTGTAATAGCCTTCTTCATCGACGGTGGCAATATCACCAGTGTGGAACCACCCCCCGCGCATTGCCTCCGCTGTTTCTTCTTCGCGGCCCCAGTAGCCCACCATAATATTCTCGCCACGCAGAAGAATTTCGCCCTCCTCACCCTGCGGTACATCGCGATCCTGTTCGTCAACCACGCGGGCCTCGACCCCCGGTATCGGCCAGCCAACAGTGCCAGCTTTCGCTTTCGGGGCTGCTGCGTTACTGTGGCTGACAGGGGAAGCCTCGGTCAAGCCATAACCTTCGAGAATCTCGACCCCGGTCAACTCTTGGAATCGATTGAGCACTTCGCGGGGCAGCGCCGATGCGCCTGAACCGGCAATCCGCAAACTAGAAAGATCGAAGTCGGTCAAGTTGGGCGTATTGATCCAGGCGATATACATTGGTGGGGCACCAAGAAAGAAGGTAATCCGTAGAGCTTGAATTGCTTCAAGTACAGGTACTGGCTCAAATCGTGGCATCAGGGCGATCGTGCTGCCAGCCCGAAAAGCCGCATTCATCCCGGTGTTCATGCCAAAAATGTGGAACAGCGGTAAGACCAGGAGGATACGATCAGCGGGAGTAAGCTCGAACTTCGCGACTGTATCGGATTGTTCAAGGTTCGCAATGAAGTTGCGGTGTGTGAGCATCGCCCCTTTCGGGCGGCCAGTGGTGCCAGAGGTATAGCAGATGACGGCGAGATCGCTGGGGGCGACGGTCGCAGGCTCGCGCTGGGGGGCATTGCCAACCAGGTTCGCCCAGGAGATTGCGCCAGGGGGTGGTTCGCTCGCGCCTAAAAAGATCACGTGTTCAACCGATGGGGCAATATCAATCCCTGCGGCGATTTGTGGGTAGAACATTTCAAAGACGAAAATCGCTTTGGTTTGGCTATCATTGAGAATGTAACCTACCTCATCGGCTTTGTAGAGCAGGTTGAGTGGCACGACCACTGCGCCCAGTCGTAATGCAGCGTAGTAGGCAGCGGGGAACTGCGGAATGTTGGGGAGCATCAGGGCAATCCGATCCCCATGCCCAATGCCGCGTGCGGCGAGGCCATTGGCAACCTGTTCGATCATCCCATTCAGTTGGGCATAGGTGATCTGTTGTTCTCCAAAGATCAATGCTGTGCGTCCAGGGTCCTCTACCGCAATATCGGTGACGATTTCAGCCAGCGTGGTGATGGTACTCACTGGTTCCCTCCTTATCTTTCAGGGGTCACGTTCCCACAAAACACTTGATAACACTCGCCTGAAATGAAGTTGCCCTTGAGATGCCAATGCTTTAAGGGAAAAGAGCACGTGAAGTTTTCAATTCTGATACTGCCCTGATGTAAGGAGTATAGCATCTGGCCGTGGATAATGATTGATCTGGAACGGTGCTACTATACTAAACGTTTCTCTTTTAGGTATCGTCTCTGCATCGTTGGGCGTTTATGGCAAGCCCTTGCGAGCAGGGGCAATCATCGCCTATCCTGATAATGGTGGTCTACGTGCTGGCGCAGTACTGATTTGGTCAGGAAGAAGGCTATTTTCACGATGAAGTATATTGGTTTCCCTTATCGAAGCTGGCTTTGTCGCTGGTTACTCTCTGGTCTGCTCTTTCTGACTGCTTGTGGGAGCGCAGCCACACCAACCAGTGCCCCCCCAACGGTGATCCCCACTGTTGTCTCTACACAACCAGCGACAATGGTTGCCAGCCGTGCAGCATCTCCAACGGCACCAGCAACTGCTACCGCCACAGTGAGCAGGGCAAGTAGCCCCGTATCCACGCCCACTGCGGAACCTACAGCCACCGCTACTCCCCCATTAGTGCCGATTCCTGTACCAACACAGGTCGTTGTTGGGCAGCCGTTGCGGCTCCAAATCCCGAAAATTCATGTTGAT